>NZ_BAAGVN010000337.1:0-27660 GCF_054780855.1 Pseudaeromonas pectinilytica | reverse complement strand
TGTTATTGAGTGATCGGCATGGATGTTATTACGTGATCGGCATGAATGTTATTGAGCGATCGCCATGCGTGGGAATATGCAGTTACTTCCCTTGGATACACGCTCGCCGCATCTAAAGTGCCTTTGAACAGCTCTTCAAATCGAATAACGCGATGCTTTGTATCAAGAAACAGCACACCAAAAACCTCGTGCTCATACTCGTGCATCAGTGTTTGCAGGTATGAGAACGCCGACGATGGCTGTTCAATTTTTCGACCTTTACTTAATCGACCACGGGCAAGCTTGAGCGCCATATCTAAGATATCCGCTTCAGTCACTTGCTCAGGAACGATATAAGTACCGGTTTCTTCGCCAGCTAAGAACTTTTTGTTTTTCATAGGAGTCTCCAAAAAAAAGCGGAGACGAACCCATGCCCTGACGGGGACGGAATCGTCCCCGCAGGGTGGTAAAGTTGATGTGGTTACTGAATTAACAGTTGTTGTGTTACTTCGAATAACTCACGCTTCAGATCTTTGACATCGTTAATCACAATGCTTTGAGGAAAGAATTTCTCAACACTGCGTGTTTGAATCCCTATTCCCAGAAGCTCAAAGCCACTTCGTCTGCACCGGTCAACAATGTCATGCGTGGCAGCCCAATCATCTGGGTCACCATCCGTTAGCACTATCATTAGCTTTCGCTTCTGTTTTTGCGCTAACAAACTGTTTGCCGCAAACCACATTGCTTGTGCCATAGGCGTACAACCTCGTGGTTTTTGGTCAAAACAGGCGGCCCGATGTCGAACCGATTGCTTGGGCAATAACGCGATAGAAACTTCCTGATGAATACCAGGAAAATAACTGACCGCAGGTACAACACCCGGTATGCCTTCCAGTGCCATGGCCAAAGCCAAAGCGGCTTCATTGGCAACATGAAAGTACTTGCGATTACCTTCGCCAATGGGCTTACCCATTGAGCCCGATATATCGACCAGCAAGTGCACAGCAGCATTGGGCGCAATGCGCGGCTGCCTTTGAATAAACAATCTCGATTCACCTGCTTGTGAGGCGGCAAGACGATGGGTTGCAACTCGAAGACCGTGCCGTTTGGCATGATTCCGATTGTCCTGACTGGACTGAACCATGCCCCTAAGTCGGGCTCGAATTTGAGCAGACTCCGACGCCGATAAGGTCAAGATAGCCTCATCACCCAACATAGCCTGCTCTGCTTGGGGCAAACTGAGTGGTGTGACGCCCAGATGTCCTTCAGCTTGTTCCGACAACACTTCTGCCACTTGTGCAAAGGTATCGGGTTCAAACTGAGCGGCACTGGCCTCTAAGGCTTGTCGCAAATTGTCAGCTTGATCAGAGTTATCTGAATCCCCCGCTGCAGACGAGTCTGTTTCCGGGGTTTGACTGTCACTACTGTTATTGCTGTCATTACTTGCATCTTGTCCAATGTCATTACCGCTATCAGCATCCGACTCATCCTGTGGTGGACGAGATTCTTCTTCCAACATGGCAACGATGGCATCGACAAGTTTCAGCACTTCACCTGTAGATGCCAGGCTAGGCACTGCTGTCAGCATAGCGCTTAACCGGCTCATCGCTGCGGCAGGAAAGAGTTGTCTCACTCTTTCATCAACCGCTTGATACAGAGGTGTCAGCGCTTTCTGACCCAGAAAATGGCATCTCAAGCGGAACAACAACCAGGCTTGCAAGTTAGATGCAGGCTCAAGCTGTTCAGGTACACTCATTTGCTGTGTGTCCACCATGTACTCAATCACTTGCGAAATACTGCGCCGGGTTCCGGGGTAATCCTTTGCCAATTCGTTTTCAATGCGAACGTCCTCAATGATATTGAGAAGTGCCTTACGGATCGGCTTGGACGACGCCTTCTGCACCATGTCAAAATTGGTATGCCGAATATGCGCCGCTTCATGAGCCAGATAACCCCAAGCTATCTGTTGATAGTGTGGGTCGTCTGGGTTTGCTGTTGGGATCACAATCCGCTCACCATCGGTAAACGCATCTTGTCCTTGAATAAGCACCTTCACACCAAACTTTTCGCCATAAGCGGCGGCAACGATTGGCAGTGCGTTTTTTAATGGATGATTCATGGGAGTCTCCTAATCATTAGGGGGAATACTCCCTCAGCGGGAGCGTTTCCCCGCTGGGAATGTAAGTGTTTAAACCTGTGCTTTTAGCTTATCCAGGTCGTATTTTTGACCTAACCAAGCCACCAATTGAGCTGGACTCTCGTGCTGCTCAAATGACGTTTTAAGCTGGTCTAAACTCAGGATGTCATCCAATGTCAGACCGTACTGGTCTTGTAACTGAGTAGACACCTCGTGTTGATATTGCAGCCAGGCCCGCTCAAAAGCGGTTTGCTGCAATGCCATGTTTGGAACAAACACCATGGCCGTTACCCAAACACCTTGCCCGTCCGCATCTGCGATCAGTACAGGGTTCTTGGGGATCACGACACTATGTGTTGAGTACGATCGTTGTACTAACGTTCGACAACACGCCACTTCTGGTATCGATTCACTTTCAACCGCATCAGTCACACCACGAAAATGCGGTTCTAACTGGTTCAGTTGGCTGGGGTTATGGATGGTTGATTGCATAATTTCCTCTTACATAGTTCAGAGGACATGCGCCCTTAAGGGCAACATGCCCTCAAGGACGTTAGAAATAAAATGAGTTTGGTACAGTCGAACCAAGGTTTGGTCTGACGGTTGGTTGTGGTATTGCACGTAAGTTATCTGCCTGAGCAGATACTGGCTGTGCGGGTTTAGGTTCTGGTTTGGGCATCAGTTGCCTGATATCCAATTGGCCTTCACCGTGCATTCTCATCTTGTCTGGATCAGACAAAATTAAAATGGTCGCCATCAGTTCGTGATAGAGATTGCCTGTCACAGGGCCGGTCTTCGGCAGACGAACAAATAAATTGTCCATCGCTTCAACCATCGGCTGAACTCGATGATCCAGGAATGACAAACCATCCAACTTGTCTCTTAACCGTTTGAGAGGATTAAGGGCACGCTGACTGATTTGATTCTTACCTGCAACGGAACGCTCAAACAGTTCATTGGCATCACGAGCCACCTCCCTAAAGAGGGTGTGTCCCATGCCATTGACCTTGTCATCTAAGCCACCAGCTTGTTCAGCCGGTTGCATTCGATAAATGGCATAATCGAACTGAAGCCGTTGTTCCACGTCTTCGATGGGTGACAGCGCACGCCGGATTGCATCTGCAAATTCCGGGTGTTTTGCAACCCAGTCAAACGTCACCTGATCATAGTTGTCCAAGAACAACTGCTTACACTGCGCAAACTCCTGACCGATCCGGTCAAGCTCTGGAACAATCTGATCAATTCGGTTCTCAGGCACGGCATAGCCACCTAAAAACCGCACACCGACTTGCTCACACAAGCGCTGCGCTTCTTTCTTAAGCCTTTCAAAGTTCGCCAATGCCTCTGGGTCGCAAATTTTTTTACTCCCTAAGCTGGCAACATCCTTCGGTGGAAGTTGGCTGCCATTAGCTAATCTGAAATCTTCAGGCCTTAGTTTTTTTCTACCGCTCCAGATGGAACAGTCGATGTGACAAATCAAAAGTTTGTCGAGGGTTTGAATACTCATAGTGCATCCTCATGTAAGATGGGGACGCACCACTCCCAACAGGAGCAATGGCCCCCGTTTGGGTGGTAGTAGTTGACGCGCTAATGGCAATACCACTATCAGAAATAGTAATTTTGCGAATCAGGCGACGATTGGTTGAGATCGATTTTCGCAGGCATTAAGTCCAGTGCTTCAGCTATCGGGCGAACCCGCTCTAAATCACTGCCTAGCAACCGCAATACATCTTTTTCCAACTTCAGTTGGTCGGATACTTCTATCCCTTCAGGACTCGCTACTGTTAGCGAACACAGTGGTGGTAATTGACGCTTAAAGGCCAGTAACAGCAACAATGGCCACGGGCCATCATCATTGTTAACAATGCCAGCGCCTTCACCTGACACCATGCTGATTTGATTGGTACTAGGTAATCCGCTTTTGCAAAACCCTAATGACCATTCTCCAATCCTGACCTGGTTATCATCAATAACAGCCAAGCCATAGGCTTCAAGCAGCTTTGCCATATCGAACAACGCTTTTTGCGCCAGCGAGATTTGGCCATTGACGTCCTTGCGAGTACGAAACTCCCAACTGACGTTATTGGCGCACGCGACGCTATCAAGCGCATTTGAGAGTTCAAATGGCCGCCCTTGATGATCAATGCCGACTTGTCCAACAAATCGATAACCCTTGTTGATTTTCTCATTGATTCGTCGGTCTGCTTCAGCGTTAGGATCAGTCGAGTCAATCAATCGCTGCTGCGACAATTGACCTGCTTTTCCAAACCGAACTTCAATCTCCAGGGTATCTGATCCAACGTAAATGGCCCATTCTTTGGCTGTCCCATCAGAATGACTGTAACGGTAAAGAGCAAAGCACTTTTCCATCATCAATCCTCCCAGTGGTCACCGAAGACATCAGCGGCAATACGGTGAATGGCTTCTCGTTGCTCCAACTCAGCACGAGCCGTCAAAGACCGAATCAGTGCATATTCCACTGCGTTAGGAGCGCCTTTAAAAGCAAGTGTTAACTTTGCCCAGCGCACCAAGGTCCTAGTGGACATGGTGATACTAAGCTCAGCACCGCCATCCGCGCCCCCAATAAAGAGACGACGAATGTCACCAGCCACTTTCACCATTTTCTGGCGAAAGACTTCTGGCAAGCCCGGCGCAACGTTCTCCAGAATGGCTTCCTCTACAGAAGGCTCTGCATAGGTCGCTTCGATGATTCTAAAGCGATCAAGAAAAGCCAAATTCTGTTGGAGCACACCTTGATACAAGCCCGTTTGGTCACCGCTGCCCGCACTGTTGCCGGTTGCGATAAAACGAAACTTGGCATGTGGCATGATGATCTCACCGCCATTTTGTGCGATGACCAACGGGGCACCTTCCAAAATGTCATTGAGCCCAGCCAGTTCAGCAGGCTCAGCAAGATCCATTTCATTAATGATCAGCAAATGGCCATGCTTGACAGCCAGTGCCAGCGGTCCATACACAAAGGTCATGTTGCCATTAACCAGTGTGTGGTGACCGATAAGATCGGACAATTCCAATCGACCGTGCGCAGTAATTTGCTGAACAGGCCAATTCAATCGAGAAGCAACTTGGCAAATTAGCGAGGTCTTCCCGCATCCCGTGGGGCCTGTAATATACAAACCGTCACCGTCTGGGTGAGACAAGAACGCCAATACGTCACGTAAGTCTTCTTTTCTAAAAACATACTCGTCCTTGCGAACGGGAATGTTTGGATGGGTAGTGTCGGCACCATATCCTTCCAGAACGAAAGTATCAGGAGCCGGGACATTAAACGCTTGATTCACTTGAACCAAAAATGGGGATTGTTCTGTCATGGTAAACCTCATTAGTTTTAACGAGGCCCCATGCCCCAACAGGGAATGAAGTCCCCGTCGGGTGGTGTGTTGATTGTGGTATGGCTGTGTATGTAAGAGTTCAGCTCGCTCTATCATTCGTACCCAGCATTGGCTACGAGTGAAACTGCTTTCTGATGCACTCGATGTAAGCGCATGAGAAAGGAGCCGAAATCGGCTCCAAGTGAACGTTAAAAGTAAAATGAGCTCGGCGAGTCACCTGGCAGAACCAATTTCTCTTGCTCAAGACTGATTTTGATTGGTGTTTCAACGGGCTGCTCTGGCTTACTGGTGCTAATGCGCAACCGCTCTTGTGGCGCTTTTCGGTAAGCGGCTAAAACCTGTTCATCCAGCTCGCCTAACTTATCGGTGGCCAATTGCTTATAGTCCACCGTGCCCGCCATCATGTAGCGGCTGAGTTTGACCCCAGCATAATCTGCATGAGCGTAGTTACCCATCATAGCGACCAATTTCGACTGAGCTTCTCGCATTTCTTCTTTCAAAGATTTGATGTGATTTTCCAGTCGAACCACTTCGGCATGTGCTGAGCAATATTGCCGAGACAGCGATGTCCAGCGGTATTGGGCTTCACCCTTAGGAACAAAACAATCTTGCTCAGGGCATTTTGACGGTTCTTTTTTAGTCTGTACTAACCCCCAAAACTGAAGCGCTGTTTCTTGCAATTCAGTTAAGAACGCCGCGTCTGGTTGTATTTCAAACTCAATCAGTTGATCCTCAAAATAGAATACCAACCAACCACGCGTGCTATTGGCGACCAGTATTTGATGCTGTACCTGCACCCAATACAACTGGTACGCCTCGCTTTGTTCTCGGTGAGCTTGCACATCCTCAAAAACTGACTGGCAAGGACATTTCAATTCAACGGGTTCGCCCGCATCGTTGATGCCATCAAAGCTGGCTCGAAAGATTGCGTTATGATCGGCTTCTGCACATAACGGCAGAAGAAAGTCATTATGCGCATTCTCAAATGCTCGCCTTGCTTGAGGCTCCAACCGTATACCGCGAAGCACATTAGGATTATTCGACAGGTCTTCCGGTAATACGAATCCGGTTTTTTCTGCCCATAATCGCCAAGGTGTTTTGTAGGGTGAACGCCCCATAATAATTGGGGCTTCAGATGCCGTAACCCCTGCAATGCGCCACTGGTGCCATGCAGGAGTACGTTGTGATAGGTCGATAACCTTCATATTGCCTCCTTTGAAGGGAGACTCCCCCGAAGGAGAGAACTCCCCTTCAGGGTTAAGTGGTTACTTTGCAGCTTGTGCTAACGCTGTTTGGTGCTGAACAACACTTGCTTGAAGCGAATCAATTGCCGTTTTACCGACTTGAATCGAACCTACGACAAGGGCAACAACCAATACCAAGCGAAAAAGTGAGGCTGATTTAGTCATGGAAGATCTCCAAAAAAATGACGAGACCTTCCCCCTGACGGGAAAGTAATCCCGCCAGGGTTAGTAAAATGAATGCGTGGCGCTAAGAAGCTAAAGGCTGTGTGAGCGCTTTGGCTGCTTGTTGCTGTGCATTAAATATTTCTTGTTTCGCAAACGTCAGCTCAACACCTTGAAAATGTTCATTGGCATATTCCAATGCACTATTCCAAGCGTTTGAAGCTTCCGCACGCTCGATAAGCTTGTAAACAAGCCCTCGGGTTCGATCATCAACTTGCTCGGGTGGAATCACCGATGGCTCAACAACGTGTGTTGCTTGGCCTTCGATAATTCGCTCTGCTTCGTCTTGATCGAAAATTCCCACAAAGCCAAACGCAATGCGGGAACACTGGATCATGGATTTATGTCTTAGCATTCGCTTAGTGTGCGTCTGCCATGGACCATCTACACGGTAAGGGCCATTTTTGCCGTTACCTTCAAAAGGCGGTCGATAGACTTCATCCAGATACTCAGTGATTTTGACTGGGTGCGAACGGTCGCGCCGATAGATGATGCATTCCATCCATTCAGGGCATTCTTTAGCGCCATCCAGTGAGACTTTGTTTTCTGAAGTCTTAAACTCCATGCCATCAAACTGGTCGTGTTGATTGATGATGCGAGACCATCCATCGACACCTACCACTGGAATAATTCCAGCTTGTTTATCAGGGAACGCAAAAATCTCTTTGGTGAAAGGGTTCAAGCCGTACTGATCTGCAACCACCAAGAGCGCCATCATCTGCTCATTGGTCGGTGCACTACCGTCACGTTGCTTGAAGGCTGTTGCTTTTAGGGTATCGAACAACTTGTTTGGATCGACACTAAAGCGCTCAGCAAAGCGTTGGATTAGCTTTGGTTTTTCCATTGTGGACTCCTACAATCAAAGTGGGAGTCTGCCCCTGACGGGAAAGTACTCCCGGCTGGGTTGAAGCGTGTTTGCTCGGTTAAAAATCTGGTTCAGGATATGTTTGTGCCCAATTAGTTTGGGAGCCCGCATCATCCGCCGGTGATGGCTCAGATGCTTTGTTTACACTATCCAGAAGTAGAAACTCGTCCGCGTCCACTTCGGTCAATCGATGCTTAATGCCATCTTTCTCCCATGAGCGCGTGCGCTGAGGCCCTTGAACAAAAAGCTTCGCTCCTTTTTGGATCAAATCTTTTGCTCTTAGCCCTAACTTAAGTCCACCACGATCTCGAAAAACAACCCGATGCCATTCCGTATGCTCTTTGAGTTCATTGGATTGACGGTCGCGCCATTTCTCAGAAGTGGCCAGCGAAATGCTGGTCACTAAATCACCTGATGGATAGGCTCGCGTCTCTGGCTCAGAGCCAACGTAGCCTATGAGTGTTACTTGGTTTTTCATGATGTTCTCCTTGTCTTAGTTGAACTCTGTGCAAACAGTCGTTTCTGCCCGGCTGGGGAAAGAAGACTGACGACGCAGATAGGTTGGTATTTCGAGTAAAGCCATGTCGTACTGATGTGGCTCTTTGTAAAACGCAGATGTCAAACGGGGCATACCAGGAGCTTTAGGCACTGCCATTGGACGACGTTTTGGTTTTGGTGTGAGCAATCGCTTGATTTGAGTAAGTACAAATCGAAACGGGCGCACGCTTTGACGAGCAAGCAATCGCAAAAGCGACCAGCTCAGTTTTGCAAGCAACATAATGCCTGCGATTTGGATAATAAATCCGAAGATATATTCCATTGGTGACTCCTTATATTGGTTTTGAAGGAGTCACCCCCAACTGGGGAAAACTCCCCCAGTTGGGTGGTGAAAAGGCGAACCGTAAGGAACGCATGGTTGAGCATGTAAAAACATGCAGGCTATTTGTTTAAGGAGGCTAGCTACCTCTTAGTACCACTGCGAAAACTCAGCGGCGGGCTTCCTTTGAGCTCATGCTCTCAGGCGCAGATATCACTGAAACAGATCAGCAATATTTGATAGTCAGTGTAACCGTCTTATCCAGACAGGATAGTCAGAAAGATGCTCAATTCTTCCACCTAGCTGAAAGGCCATTACCTCACAGAGGATTAGGCTAGGGACTGATTATTGTCATATCAGGAGCAAACTTATGGCCCAAGCAAAACCCAATTACTCAAAACCCCTCTTTGAACAATCATTCACAATTAATAGCTTACAGGCGCAACGTGTCGTTGACCGTGTTTTTAGACGGACGGTCAGTGCGCTCTACGGAATCGATGTCGTTCTGCGCATCATTGGCGATGAGAACGAAATTGATGAAGTGGAACAGATCATTAGCCAGTTGATCGAGGATTGCGCTAAGGCGGTAGACAACGAACAAGCTCGTTTGGACAAACTGATGGAGTCCAACGGCATCGATGAAGTACCTGACTACACCGACCCGATAACCTTCAACGCAAAAATAAGTTCGCCCCAGGTTGGCCAGTTTGTTGGCTTAGTGCGCAAACTCGATGCGTTGATGATCTCAATGGACACACTCTGGTTAACTAGCGTGCTTAGCAACAAGCAACGTGTTGATGGCAACTACGCATGGCAACAGCGCATTATCAAACTTGCACGACGCATTATTGATATCGAAATTCGAGCACGAAAATCAGCCCAAGCTAAGGGTAAAGAAGCAGAAGTTGAGCAAGCGGTGCCTTCAACCGATGACGATATCACTGAAGAGGAAACAGATAACCCCGCCAACTAGCCAACTAGGCTCCCATCAACCAGCCCCTCTGGAAGGGGCTCTTCATCTTGTTGTATTTTCAATCAAAATCATTGTATTAGACCTAAGGCATCATTGCTGCACGAAATTCATATCGCTACAATTTACCAACTGAAAAGCTAAACACATGCTGATCGTAGTCTCTAAAGCTATCTTCAGATGTAAGCACTACGGCAGTGCAAACATAATAGCTTTTCTGCTTTCCTACGCTTAAGTTTAGCCATTTTCCAATTTTATCCCTGTTAACAGCGGTAAAAGAACCACAAAGAGAGCGGACTCCTTTCGGGTGAATAGGTTGCCAATCATTGTACCAGAATGATGAGAAGCCAATATTGTCATCACCGACGAAGTAACCAAATCGACTGCCGGAAGAAGATCCAATAATTTTTTTGCCTGCAATATTACATTTAGGGGTGTAGAGTCCCCTCGATTCAAGATCAGAGTGCCAATGACCATATCTCATAAATGGGTATGCAGTACTCGCTAATACAGTGACTTCAGACTTTTCACTTTCAGCAAACTCATATGACAACGGCTTATCTAAGAGGTTACCTACTGTTAGGCACCCAGAACGTTCCTCTATTTGAATGTTCGCTTCTTGCTCTAATTCCGTGATGACTTTTACAACAGTTAAATCAACCCAACGCTCATCATCAAGCTTAATAGGCAAAGAAATTGCTAACAGGTCAAGAGTGTTATCTTCTCTTTCAAAATTCGCCAACGCATCTTCAACATAATTAATCAAATTATCCCTAACGAGAGAACTATCTTCCTCCCATTCAGGCAGCCATTTTGGCTTTTGAGGTAGTAATCCCATATACGCAGGCTCGATAGGTAGTGCCGGTATCGATAAATGCTCTGCATAAGAATCGGGCATACCGAAAAATTGCTTTGCGACTTCTATTGTTCTCAGATATGCAGAACGACCACGATGACTTGCTTGCGTATAAAATTGCCCGGTAGCTCTTTGTCTATCACTACCTAGAAAGTAATCAATAGCAGCTCCCGAAGAAGGCTGATATTCGAATGTAGTGTTCCATTCTGATCGGTAATAACTAGTAAAGGGTAAACCGGTTCTTCGCTCTTCTTTTTTCAACCAAGAATTGTACAGGAGAGGTACATGACTTCCCTGGTAATATTCAAATCGATTATTTCCATTATCTAGACTAACAAAAGGATAAAATGGATAAGCATACTCCCCGAAATCATCCGGAGTTGATATTAATTCCGAGAGCATTAGATCAGACAATGTGGACCTTGCTTTGATATATTGGCCCAGATCATTTTGGCAAACATATCCCTTAGACTTTGCGATGAAAAATACGCATAACACTTCAATGCACTCAGATTCGAGCTTTCTTTTTGCTAAATCTTCCTTCAACAACTCCTCTACTCTTGGGTGCTGTCCTATCAAAAGCAGTGAAAGCTGGTCTAGTGCCCAAAGCTTAATAGAAGGTACCGGGAGCTTCAGCCTTGAAACTAAAAGTTTAACTAATGCTTCTTCGAGGGAGTCATCCTGACGCCAATCCCAGGCTGGCGCAGTAAGTTTAAGGTTACGAACGTCATCTTCCAGCTTTTCAACCATCGCTAAAGTAAATGCAAGCGCTTCATCTTTCCTACCACTATGAGAAAGTAAAAAGACTAATTTGTCGTTTGGAATAATTAAGCTTCCAAAATTATCCTTCCAGCTATCTAACTGTGATGTTGTAAGCTTTATGAACTCATCAATCCTTTTGGGGTATTGCTCTGCAACGACTTTAAGCCGACCAATACTATTCTCAGCTCGCTCGTACCAATCAGACCAACCGCCCATAGCCCTGTGGGCTGCAACCAAAAGCCCAAAGGCTTTTGCTTTGCCCTCTAACTTTTTGACACTGAAATAAAGGAGATCTAACAAGTATCGTTTGTCACTAAAACGATCAGAAAATGTCGATGATTGTGGTATTAAGTGCTGTAATAGCTCAGTCTCTTTACCCTGAACACTCCAATATTTGTACCATGTCTTCCAAAATTCACTTGTACTGTATTTACCTTTGAGCGCAACATTCAGCTCTTCAAACTTGTCGGGCGGATAATCTGATGGCTGCAACGAAATTTTTTCATCTAGTTTATCAGTCGATGAACGCTTATCTTCAGCCATGTCTTGAACTTTAATACCAAGCAAGTTCTCTATTTCATCACTGATATGAATTGCTTGTGAATTTTTTTGTTCAATTTTTTGTTTAAGAATTTGGTAACAGCTTGAGTGCAAACCTGTCAGATATAAATGTTTAGTTATAGGCGAAGAAAAGTCACATTTTTCAAGCAGCCTAAGTATTGTCTCTTCAGCATAATACCATTCGCCATCGCTAAGCTCTTGATCATAAACAGAAGCAGCTGTTTGCGGGTTTAATTTTGCTAATAGTGAAGATATGGAGTGCTTAGAGTGCCTAGTTTCATCTCCGTCGGTAAACTTGGATATATTGAAAACAATCGGAGATATCCGCTCTAATATTTCCAGAGCAGAATCTGGATCAGCTTCGGAAAGGTATTCCACAGCTGTCAAAACATCAAATATGGTGGGATCTTTGTGATGCCCGTAACCGAGCACATAATCCCATGTTTTTTTCATACACCTTTCAAAAAGGGCTAGATTATCGTGTTGGAATGCTATTTGAGCGAGTTCAAGGTAAGCATTAGAATTCTCAATTGTTTCTTCTAGCTCATTTAACTGTCGATCCTCTTCGAGTTCAATGAGTAGTACAACTGCATCATCGTCTAACAGTCTGAGACCTATCTCCTTATACCATAACCGAAGCCAGTCAACTCTGACTACACCAGAGTCAACAGTGTTCTCAAGTTCATCACGCGTGATTTCTGACTTGGTTGTTATCAGGTGACAATCGGCAGCAATTTCAATCCAATCGCGCTTAAAATTTATGTCAGCTCGTCGTGTGTCCCATTGGTCCCCATCCAATATTGGTTCCGAAGGAAACATCGCACAAACTACGTCAAAGTTTAATGTATTCCCTGCTAAAAGTTCATTTGCGATCCAATCTGAAAGCTGATTAAGCAATGCATAATGAGCTGACACATCCGCTCGATCTGATGTTGCACTAACTGGTAACCAAGAGAAGTCGCCTCCCGCACTTAACCTGATACAAAGTGAAGAAAAAAACCAGCTATGATAACCGCCAGTCTTTTCAACTTTGAAGACTGTTGCCGACAGGCCATCAAAAAGGTGAGTCTTAATACTGGCAAATTTTTTCTTAGAGAATATATCTAGAAATTGAGATAACGACTGTGAGGAAAAAGCGCTATATTCTGGCCTACGGGCAATATCTGCACCCTCTATAATGCTTAATCTAATTGCATCGAGTTCGATTTGACCGATATGATTTGAATTACTGGGTAAACACTGCCAAGCCCTGAAGAGCAGACCCAGCTCTTTTTTTGTACGGCATGCACGTCTAAAACTAGCCACATATCCATCGGGCCAATTAGAGAAGTTTCCTCCTTCAAAAATCACATCGTAGTTAAGGCTGTCAGTTAATACTCCTGCTTTTATCAATACAGCAGCTTCAGCTTCGTTATCTTGAGAGTGTCGTGAAGACAAAAGTTTGGTTTTAGCCCGATATCGATCAATAGCCTTCTGCGATAATAACTCTGCTTGTTCAACTGCCCCTCTATACCATAATGCAATTGCCAATATGGATAATTTGGTTGGTGAATACTCGTTTTGTCCTGATATTAATTCATTTATAGATGCTTCATCAGCTAATATAAGGGAAAGCGTACTTAAATTATTGGGGTCCCAAGTCTGGAATTCAGGTCCATTTATAAGCCGGGTTTTTAATGCTCTATGGCTATATGCTTCAGCATACTCAAGTTCTTCAAATGCATATGTTTCAGCTTCAGATAATAGCCTTATGCATGATTTGACGGGCATGCCAGTAATAAGTTTATCAAGTATCCAGTCCCTTACAACGCCTTCTCGTAATTCGGATGTGCTGCCCATTCGAGCTAAACAGGACCAAAGCCAATTATCCTTGAGATGAATAGGTGCGCTTAATTTTAGCCATTCACACACAGATGGCAGCAAGGCACTTATTCGTTCTTCGTGTTCTTCCTGACTTCTAACAAACACAACCAAGCTTTCATGAAAAGGCCTTACTCCACAAAGCCCTTCAGACAGCATGTGTGCAACGGCATCAACGCTCGGAGCATATTCATGAATATCTTTGACAACGGAACCAATCGCCTGTCTCGGCCATGCAAATTGAAATCCACTGCAAAGGTGGAGAACATCCTTTTGTCTATAATTGAGGTTACGCCAAAGCTCGGAATAGTAAGTAGTAATATTGCCATCGGAGCATGGAGGAAGCTTCTCAATTTGCCAAGAAGAAAGTGCTAATCCATGATGAGACAGATACTCAGATGAGTAGATTACATGCAGAGGATAGCCATTTGTAGCTTTTAATAACGCGCCAGCACTTGTCTGAATTTCTTCATCCACATGATGCTCATGACAGTTTAAGAATAATCGACCAGATTCAATATGAAGTTTTAAATACTCGTATATCGAATTTCCAGACATTTCAGGCAACCAATGCCAATCATTCTTAGGTGAATAAGTAAGTAGTGTGTGAGGGAGTAATTCATCGTCAACTGGTTGCGTTCCAACAAGTATCACTAAGTTATCTGTTGTAGGTAGCAATTGTCTGAAGGTTTCGTCCAATGGCTTTTTATTTTTGGCATTGTCTCGCCAAACATGATCCAGCCCATCAATTAATACTAAAAATGGTTTCCCCTTGTCTTTGTAATAATTTGCGCAGGTTACCAGTGCATCACGCAGGTTTTCAGGATGGGATGTACTTGCATTTGCTTCTTTGTGAAAACTATTGATTTGATGTAGCAGCGATTCAGCGACGATTCTTGGGCTTAGTCTGTCTTCAGTTGTATCCCCCAACGATAAGAAATAGTGATGACGTAATAGCGGAATTTCCTGATCTTCCAATTCTTGACACAAAAACGATAGATACGTACTTTTTCCAACACCAGGCTTGCCCGTTAACGTAATGACTTCGCCGTCCGAGCTGCTAATACGAGCAAGTAAATTTTCGTGAAAATCTGAATTTGGGAGGCAATAATCCTCAGGCACAGAGAATATTTCAGGTATGGGCTCCGGTCTTTTTGGTGATAAAACTTCTCTAACATGATGAAGATAAATCCAACCATTTTCTGGGGGATTATTCTGAAACATTGCCCATTCACGTGCTCTTGCGACAAGCCGCTCAACGCCTGTATCGTCGGAAAACTTCAAAAGCTCGGCTCGAACACTACGCTTTATCGTAATGTAGTCTCCATCACTATGTTGGACGGTCAACTTCGAAAAAAGAAACATAGCGGCTTCGTGGCTTCCTAATTGTCGGATAACCTCTTGTTGTGAGTCACCATCAACCTGATTAAAGTCTATTTTGGAACCACGCAGGCAGGACTCCATAGATCTATCCGGCCGCTTGTTGGTCAATAGAACTACATCCCCAAGCTTTTCAGCAGGCACAGCATTAATAGCATCGTAAAGCTTTTTAAGAATGGAACGAGATCTAGCTGTTTTACCTGAGATTTTTAATAACCAATCCCACGTAAGGCAGTTTTCGCCCTTCTCAGGGGAGGGGGTAAATTTAACTTGCCAAAAATCTTGAACGCCATTTGGTCGTTCACAAACAACATCATCTATGCCTTCAGGTGTTTCATTGCCATCCGTATCGGCTTCAAAGGCCACCCTGACATACTGAGAAGGGCTATGAAGCCATTCCGCAAGCAGTTTTACGCCCTGCAGCGTCTGATAATCATAGCCTGTATAGATAATTGCTGATTTTTTGACTTTCATGGTATGCGGGCACAACTTTGTCACTTTTCCATAAGATCAGTAGTTTGCCATCTAATATCAGCTTGCCCAATATAAACTTATCCGAAATCGAGTGTTTTTAGCCATAGATCTAACACACTTTTGCCCAAAAATGAGTTTGTCCGGCTGTCAGTTCCTTGCTCATAGTTTTCAGTCCGAAGAAGTCCAATCCTATTCGAAACTGTAAGACAGATATGAGCTACTTCACATCTGTTGCAAACTAATCGCAACACATATCAATACATATTTATTATTCTTATATGCTCTATTAGCCCAGTTAAAACGGAGCTAATAGAGCAATTTCTTTTAATTATTTCCTGAAATTTCTTCCGTCGCCTCCTGACGCAGTTTCTGGGCATCCATTCCGTTTAGCCGTTCAATGGCTCTGTCTGCGGCACTTTGACGGTTCCCATCAACGTTTAGCGTACTTCCTGAGCCTGTGAGTCGTTCCAGATCCAGTGACGGTACTTCGGGTAAGTTGCCTGTTATCGATAAGATACCTATCCATTCATCCAGATTGACTTGGCTCCAATCCACTTGGTTTAACTGACTCGCGGTCAAACCTTCACAGTTTGGTGACTTCGCACTGCCCCAACCAAGGCCCAATTGAGGACGTACTTGTTCCTGAATGATCCGTGAAAGCGGCGAAGTAAAGCAGCAATATGACTGCCGTTTCTCAACACAGGCACCTAAGAACTTAGACTTGCAGTAAGAGCCTACATAATGGCAACTCTTCAATACCCGCTTAGCGTTCATTTCAAACTCACTCTGCTCACATTTCCAGATAAGTTGAATGAGGATCATGGTGACTGAATAAATCATGTAGGCCGTCATAACCGTACTCAGAACCGCGCCCGCAGCGCCCCCCAGGGCAAAGTTACCGCCCGAAACAACACCATCGGCTCCAACCGCGCCACCAACGTTACTAAACAGTGCCGATTGGGCCCCCGAACCAAAGGTAGTACCTACCCATTCAGCCGTTTTGTTGGTCAACACCTGCATGAAGCCAGTCGCAGCTTGCTCCGCTCCCGCGCCAGCAGCCGTTGATGGCCCAGCTCCCATGAGAGAGTCCCATGCTGACACAAAAGGCTCTTTGACCGCACTCCAAGTGCTCGTGATTGGCTCCCTGAGCGTATTCCACGAACCATAGATTGCCGAAGACGGATTCATGGCCATGACTGCCGTATCAAGCTTGTTAACCGCCACTATCATCGTAATGTAGTCCGATAACGACACGCCACTTGGCTTTTCACAGCAATCGACTATGCCGCCAACGGCTTTTTTGCACTGGCCAGCATTACCTTTAAAGACCGTACACTCGACGTTATCTTGGCCATCAGCGCCCGTACATGACATATCATTGGTCATAAACTGCGCCGCATTAAGCATCGCTGCGGCTTCTGCAAAGTTAGCCTGCTTGATTGACTCTGGCTCTAAACAATCTGTGCCCATGCAGCGAACTGGCCCCTCACAGTTGTATTGAGTTTCCATTCGTGCATTTTGCACTTCGACGCTTTGTCCGCAGTCATACACCAAACTTTGGATATAGCAGAAGCCTTCATGACCAGCCCCGCCTTCAGTGCATTCGGTTCTGACGTACTGGCAGGCCGGGTTTTGCTCTAGCGCGGCACACGTATTGGTGGTCGTGTTTTGTCCGTTATTGACGATGGTTTGTGTATTACCATTGGCATCTACCCAGCTATCTGAGCTGCCCATGTTGAACTCTGGGTGAGCAGTCGAAGCATTGTAGGTCGCTCTTGCCCTCCAGCATGAGAGCCCCAGTCCATCAGAACTGCCGCGACTGGTTAAATGAGCAGGAGACGAAACAACCGCCGGATAAAGGCTTCCCAGATTGGCCAACTCGCCACTACCAACCGTTAACCCGTCGATTCGTTTTGTGCCCGTATCCAAACACCGCCACTGAACCGCAGTAAACTGATCTGTTTGCATCAAGCATTGGTCTATGCCCGGATCACTTGATTGATGAACAACGTCTTGCTCTAAGTATTTGCCAGAGAAGGCCAATGAAGCGCTCAGTTTCGCAGGAGCCAAACACTTCTGAACTTCTCGGCTGCAAGTATCGAAATCGACTTTGTTCCAGCCGGACTCACATCTGGAACGCGTGACTTCCTGCGGTTCATGCCACGAAATAATCGACCCATTAACGACCTTGCACAATGAGCCAACCAAGGTTCCTTTTGGACAGGTCATTTCAGGGTATTTAATGGACGGTTTCGTCTCTGTGACCGTCTCCTTGTTGCCCGTCAATGAGAGTGTCGTTTTCCAGCCATTTGCCTTGGACGGCGACTCGGTGATTTTTATCTCAGTATTTTGATTATCAAACACTCTCAGCGTCGCGTTTCCAGTTTGCATAGTGCTGCTGTGCTGTGGAACAAAGCTGAGCGTTTCAGAGCTAAAGCAACCGCGCTCAATGGACCAGCTTTGTTGATGGGTTTCAGCGGATACACGTCGTTCTAACTGACACTCAGTAAGCGTGCTGATCTTCTCGCACACCTGGTAATCCGGTACATGCTTGGTTTCAGTAAATGGCGTAATCGTCTGAGTAGGCTCACAGGCCTCAAAACTACTTGGCATAAGGTTGGATACCACACACTTTGGATCACTGGTTTGCAAACCACAGTCATAGGTATCGGTAAAACGAATGCATTCACCTTTATCATTGGTTTCGGCACATACTGACGACATGAATCCACAGGAAGGATTCGCTTCAAGCACTTGGCAAGCCTGATTTTCAATCCCCTTATAGCTTTCATCATCCACACTAACTTGTACACGCCGACACAAAGGCGATATGCCAGCCACTGGGCTTGGGGCAAAGTAGGATTCACAAACTGAAACACCATTGACCACCGTACATCCGTTGGTTGAAGACGGCTGATCCGTGCATTGAATGCTGTAGTCTGAAAACTTCGTCGGGATATCCGCTGCTTGTTCAATACAGGATTGTGGCGACCAACTATCATTCATCACCACCTTGGTTGGATCAAAGCGCACCTTGATGCGTGCATACCCCTCACCACTACCCGTAACCGATACGCGAATTTTTATCGGCACTTCTAAACCGGGCTCTACCGCTTTTAGCTTGGCAGTGAGGTCAGTATTAGGATTGCGTTCCCAACTGGTACTGAGCTCGCAGCGACCTGACGTTTCTGGTGGAAAGTTATTGTTCGGCCCAGACCAGACTTTCTGATCGCCAAGCCACACTTGCATGTAGTCATCCCATTTAGCGTACTCAAGAACGGCTGAGGTAATCGCATCGGGGTTCACGACTTTGAGTGTGATGGCCTGTTCAAACACTTTACAACGGCCACTCCAGTAGTTGTCGCCAATACGTCCTATCCAAACTTCAAGACACCCCTCACCACAAGAGCGAAGGTTCATCGGTCCTGAAACATGCTCAATAATGCCTGCCGTGTAATCGTGAGTAATAGTGCAGCTGTTAACCGCTGTATTGAGCCTGTCACATTGCTGGTAATTTGGGCTGCCTTCACCTTGAGACTCACAGCCTGGGAAGCTTTGCGTTAATAGATTTGGGTCAGTTTGAACCGCATCGGTTAATGCCCAAAGCGGATCATTGACCATATCTGGCCGAGACCTGTCTTTGATTTGCTGTAGAGACCGAAACGCTTCACCCGTAGCGCCACTTTCGGATGCCATGCTCTCTTGCCGCTGTGTCCCCAATTGATTCATGCTGGCATCAGAGCCATAAACGCCCGTTAAGACATCCAATGAGCCCTGATCCATACCAGGGAAAAGCTCTTGCAAGTTAATGGACTCATTACCACCGCCATTCGGCACCGACAATGTATTGCCATTGAGTGCGGGCATCGTCCAGTTTTGCAGCAATTGCTTACCTTCTTGTTGTCCGCTTAGGCCGGATTGGCGCTGCACATCAGCGGCCACACCATGTAAGGGCAAGCACGCCATAGTGATTGATAAAACACCCGCTAAAACTCGGGTAAAAAGTGTTGGTTTCATATTTAACCTCCCGAGTTACAGCAGTCTTGCCAGCGCCACAAAATGTAGAGCGCATCTTCACCGGCACCAGGGATTGTTCGCCACTCTCCCCATTTCATGGTGCTTTCACCGATGACATGCGCACTTTCAGTTTCCGGTACAGGGAAGAACATACTCATCTTGTATTGGGATTTCGGCAGCATGGGTTCGATAACAGGTCGGCATAGCGCACTGTTCCCCATTGTTCGCCTAGCAAGACCACGCCTGTGTTGAGCCGCGATTGCACGCGCCGCTAAATGGCTGGTGTTTTCTGCTAATGAGCCGAAGGCTAAGGTGTGGCCAGATAAGGGATAGAGATGGCCCCAACTGCCAGCACACCAAAACAACTGGTCGATGGGTTTACCAAGCGTTGATGAAGCAGCGTCAGCGGTACAAGCAGATATAGCCAATGGATTGGCAACGGCAGCCGCTTCAGGCTGAGTAAAAAAGGCCAGTTCATCGTTCAGCCATGTTGGGTCCAATTCCGACAAATACATCAAGTCAAAGTCCATGTAACCATCGGCATTGCAATTGCCATCCATGAACAAATCGAGCATGACCAGAAGCGGAAAGGCGTAATAATGGTAATGGTAGAAAGCGAGATCACCGGTGTCATATTCACCCTCGCCATGACCACCTTGCAGTCGCCTATCACCTAACGGTAAACGAATCCCTCCCAGGGAAGGCGAACAACCCGGCGTTCTGACCAGTTCAATCAGACGCGCTGGCTCCCACATGCTGGTAACAATACCTGGCCTTGGCACACCTAAGTTGTCTTCACATAAGCAAAACGACTTGTTTGATGCGCCGCTTGGGACACTGCCAGAGCCAAGTGGAAGACCTGCAACCCGGATAGGAAAAATGCATGACCAGCAAACATCCGTCAGCAACTTACCGGACAATAAACCCGCGTCTGGGCAGGTCAGTTCGGCTTTAGCAGAAATAGATGCGCCCAGGACAAACATGACAACGAGAGTCCGCAACAGACGATACGTATTATTGAGCTTTTTCATGAACAAGCTCCTTTGCTGGAATCTCTTCTATTTCAAACGCGAGTCCCTTTGCTTGAACAAACGATGGGGTGACTTGCAGATCAAAGCGCTGCTTTAGCGAGGCATTGAGAAGGTAAACCGGACTGTCCAATGTCTTTTCGATCGCATTGAGGCGATTCCAGCCTTGCGCACGGTCGAGCTGCGTGGTGATAAGCGTAATGCGGCGCAGTGTCCTATCTTGCGTCTCAAGCCAATGCGCAACTGCGTCTACTTCTTCAGCGTCCGACGCATTAAACACCACGAGCTGCTGAGTAAATGGCAAGGCTTTGAGCGGGTTAATACGCGTTCCTGCTGGGATCAATGTTCGGCCATTGGCATCCAATAGTGGCCGCTGCAAGACGAAGGTTGGATCAACCGTTCTTATCCGATACTGCGTGGTTTTGGGTAAGTCAGTAAATGTTTGGCGAGACCAGAAACGCTCAATGGCTTTTTTCTTTAATGCACCCAGATCAATCGACTGTAAACGCTGCATCGCTACTTGCATCAAATCCGGTTCTAAAATCGAATGAATAGGACCGCGTTGACCCAATGAACCGGTATTGCCTGTTTCAATTTGACGCTGCAACCAGTCCTTGCTGTAAACCCCTAGTGCACTTGCAGTCACCTTGTCATCTTCTATGCGGAAAATGGCAGGCACGCTAGTCACCCGCCAGTGCACAAAGGCTTTCGGATCGATTCGAACCTGAGGAACAGGATCAAGCCCTGTCATCAGCGTATGCCAATCACGGATAGCCGCCCCCAAGGTCTTTCCTTCAGGAATTCCCCGAAACAACACAATAGCGCCGGTAGCACTGGCCTCTTTGAAAAGCTGCGTCAGTGACGAATCCCCCAGTGAGGACGACGCAAATATCAACCATTCATCGCTGTGTTTGAGCGACGCAGGTTGTTCAACCGGTGCAAAAGGCTCTATAAATTCAGATGAACCATCCACAGCACTTTGTAAAATGCTGCGGCTCATTTCGACGATCTTTTTGTCCTCGTCAGACAACGGATAAGGCTCTTGTGCCCAGGACACTTGCACCCAAGCCAATGGAGCAACCAACAAAAATAAGAGGCATAGTCTTCTCATCATCCACCTCCTACCAAAGCGGCCAAGCGCGACCGACAATCTGCTCGCGCTTAACGGCATTCCAATAACGGGAGTCGAAACTCGTTGCAGCCTCGCCGGAAAACCAATATTCGTTTTCTTGCAGCGTCAATGAGCGGCTAAATTGTGATTCCGCCACACCAAGACGCTGGGCTAATGCCATGCCGGTAGAGACTTCAGCACCGTTCACCAGCACATGCTCAGGCGTCACATTGACTTCATCCCCAGGCATCCCTGTTAGGCGTTTAAGCATCCGAGTACCGTCGTTATATAACGGAGCGAGTCCTTTTGAGTGGAAGGCATACAAACCATCCTTAACGGGCTCTTTATTCCATAGGTCAATCAGATACACCGTGGTATCAGGCAGGCAGCGCTCTTGCTGGGTATCAATACCTATTCGGTAGCGCATCATGGCGTAGGTGCCTACCAAGGCCATGATTAACGCAAGAACAGTCAACCGGATGAGGTATGGCCGCCAAGGCATTCTTTTACGGAGTATCTGCATGAGACACCTCCTTTGAGCCTACTGGCACAAATACGGAATCATCAGCACCCACCACCGCTTGGGCATCCAGCACGATAAAACCGGCTGTTTTTAACTTTTCAATTTGCTTATTGGTCTCAAGCAACCTGGATTCGATGTCTTGTTCGCTGGCATTGGGGCCCAGTGACAACACCGCCTCCCCAAAATCGACGACTGCAATGGGCGTACTTAACGCCAACTGGCTGTGGATGGGTTCGAGTGTTTTCATTAAGAGCCAGCTGGTCATTAAACCGCTGCCTGCAATAGACAAAGTAATAGAGGCCATAAATGGCCAAAGCGTGGACTTATTCATAGCCTCGCTCCTTCAACAACTGAGAGATGGCATCAGCAACAGAAAGGCCTTTGCGCGTTAACTGCTTAATCGCATTTACATCTTCTGCACGGGACGAGTACAACAGCTTGTGAAACGGATCGACGATGAGGCGGCCAATCCCGGTGCCCATTTCGGTAATAAAGAAAATTTCGGAATAGACACCCGTGACGGTATGAACCGTTTTCAGGTATTCGTAGCCGCCTTCACCTAGTGGTAAGCGGCCTTCTTTTTTGAGCGCGTTGATGGTTTCAGCTTTTTGGCCAAGCAGGTACATATTGGCCGAGTTTTCAGCGATGGCTTTACCTGTTGGGCTGTCATACAAATCGTTGACCGATTGCGTTACCGTTACAGCACTGCCACCATATTTTCGAAATCGCCGGTAACCCGTTTCGATAAATTTACCGACATCACCTTGAGTCAGCAGATCCCAGGCTTCGTCGATGAACACAATCTTGCGACGATCACGCTCACCTAAGTACATCTCTTGTTGGATTTGGTAGATAAGCTGAAGCAACACCACTTGTTGTAGGTGCTTGCGCCCCTTGAGCTCTTCTAACTCCAAAACAGTGAAACGGTTTTTGAAGCGAATATTGTTATGACCATTAAAGAAGCGGCCATATTCGCCCTGTGTCGTAAACGGATAGAGCTGCTCACCCACGTCCTGCACACGTCGGTCTTCATGATTTTTTAAAGCCTCTGCCACATCATCAACCAACATGGCACGACCTTTTTTCTCCCACAGTTCACGGGTCTGACGCTTTAGGTTGGCCATCTGAAAATCGGTTAATGACTGCGTAGGTGCGGCCATTGCGGCCAATAACCCACCCAGTACATCCGCTTCTTCGTCATAGTCCTCAACGATTTCAAACGGATTTAAGCAAATGCCACTGTCCCGCCCGAACTGTAAGAACTCCCCGTCATAGACTTCACACAGTTTTTCATAAGAGCGGCCAACATCAATCACCCAGCATTGCCCGCCTTCAGATAAGTAGGAGGAGATGATTTCGTTCACCAGGAATGACTTACCCGATCCCGATTGCGCCGCTATGCAACAGTTGTAATTACTGCCCGAGTCATAAAGGGACACACTCATGATCTGGCCATTACGGGAAACAAAGTTAATCACTGGCGTGCCCGTGCCTTTCCAATCCGCAAACAAAGGCAGCAAAGGGATTACATGCCGTGTCGCCATGGTCTTGAATCGAAACAAGTCGTTCATCGCTTGGCGGTCAGCACCAAATGGCAAGGCATTCAGGAAAATGGGCAAACAGAAGTACTTGTCTTCCATCAGCTCAAATCCAAGTTCTTTGAAATAGGTTCGAGCATTTGAAACAGAGCTGATGGACGCCTCTTCCGTTGGGGAAAACAGCGTTAAGGTCATATTTGCCCGAATAGGACGATCACCTTCTTGCAAGGCTTCAAAAAGAACATCGAACCCCTTTTTCTTGGCTGCAAGCACCGGCACAAACTTGAGCATCGGCCCATAGGCCTGATTAACCGCCCATTGACGCTTCGTCTCTAGACGAGATCGCATCGCCTCAGCTGAAGGAAAGTGAATGGTGACATTCAGCAAAAAGCTTCCGCGTAAACCGCGACTGCCCGTCATCATATCGCCCGCAAAACTTGCGGCATGACCAAACCAGATCCGCTCAGGCAAGCGCTTAAACGATAAGGTTTTAACTCGGTAATCGCCCAGCATCAGACCTTGGCTATCCACCTTGATAGCTCGGTCATAATCCAACACTTGCTCCCGAAGTGGTTTATCTGCCTCACTGCGGATTGGTGATGGATTACGCCAGGAAGCATCTTTTCCCCAGTTAAGCTGCGCACTTAATGCCGCGAGCCAGTTTCGGTCAGTCATCTCCGTGACGCGAAAACCAACCGTTGCCAGCGCTTGCGAGAAAGAAGCCCGAAGCGCGGATGCTCGACTCAACTCACGCTCCGTCGGTATAGGACTTTCCAAAGGCAATTTGCAGGTGACGATCAGTTGAAAGTTGCGTACCTGAGTCTGGGTCGATTCTTCTATCGGTTGAACCGTGCCCCCATCGAGGAATTCCGCACGTTTGCGTATCGACGCCCTGAGTAATGGATCGGATTGACGATGCCGTAAGCCCATCATGCGTTGAAGGTCGGTTTGAATATCAGGCGAGGCGTACAGGCCAAATTGCAGCAAAGTGTCTTTTGGCCAGTCGTTGTTAAGTAGAACATTAACCCTGTCTGCAACAGACTCATCACCACCCGGCAATGGGTCACATAGAAAACCAAAGCCAACACTCTGGTCTTCCATGAAAAACAGTTGCTCATCGTCTGAATAGGCCAATACTGGCAAGAGCTCTGAAGCGCGTTGCCCTGAATACAGAGAGGCTTTCATTAACGCCCCTCCAACCAAGCAGAAAGATCATAAGGACGACCTCGGCTGATGCGACCATCATTGGCGACGATGAAAGGCACACCTTGAATGCCCAGAATTTGAGCCGTCACCAAAGTACGCTGCATTGGCTCCAAGTTGCAGGCATCATCCTGATCTAGGTTACCAATCCGGCCACTGAGCAATGCATCGGTGGCCGCTTTCCTGTCACGCGCACAGCCAAGCTGGCGAACCTGACGCTCTGAATCAGGACCAAGCACTGGCACAGGGAGAATTTGGAAGGTGTATTCTTTGGTTAACGGTAAGGCTTGTTTCAAAAGCTCATGGCAATGCGGGCATCGTGGATCAACAAAGACCACCACTTTCTTTTTGCCTTCACCCAGCGTCAGTGGATTCAAATCATCCATTTTTAAGCCAAGACGACTTAAGTCCAGCGTGTTCCCCGCTTCACGAATTTCTTCAAGGCTGGTAAGCGGCTTTTTGGACCAGGCATCATAGAGCGTGCCATCAATGACGAACCGGCCACTGTCTGACATGAAAACAATACGGCCATTGCTTTCGACCGCTTTCATACCCGTGACTGGCAAAGAAACCATGCCGTCAATTTTGCCAACGGGCGACACTTCAGACACAGGTTCAGCTTGAACCAAAGGAGAAAGCGCAAGCGCCAGAATAATTGGAGATATTTTTCGCATGAGGAGTCCTCGTTAATGTAAATCGAGGCTCCAGTCTATGCAGTTGTCCTATATGGACTCGGTTAGATAGATTGAAGAATTTGTCGTCTTGCTAAGCAGCACCAACACCAAATCTTAATGAAAACAATCACACACTAAAAAAACTCAATTGTCTCTCATATACTTTTGCAAAGTTTTTTGATCTACCTTCAATGCTTCTGCGGCTTTAACCCATGTACCGAATTGCTTTTTGGCAGCTGTTGCAAATTCCTTATGAAACGCTTTCATTAACTCATCCTTAGTTGTCTTGGATAAATCACCAAATGCAAACCTTGTGTCAGGACTATCCTCCTGGATAACAGGCTCGCCCAACGCAGCTAATGAGCTAGAGATTGCCGACTCTGTAGTTTGGGAGCTCAAAAAAGCACAAGACATGTATGCCAGCTTTTTTAGGTCACGTAAGTTACCTGGTAAATATGCCGATTTAAAAAACTGGATTAATTCATTTGACACTGGAGCTTCCGCAGGCAGATTGGGGTTAACATTAACTTCCTGCCAGATTCTTTGCCAATCCGACAGAATATCTTCTCTGCATGCACGAAGTGGAGGTATTGTTATTGTGAGCATGGATACACGATCAAAGAAATCAGCATCGAGTATCGTTGCCAATTGCTCAAGTGATTTATTACTCGCACAAACTAGCTCGAAGTCAGATGCTTCCTCAGTGTCACTTCCAACAGGGCGAAAACTGTGATGGTTATCTTGAAGCACTCGAACCAGCTTTCGCTGAACCGAAGTTGGTAAATCTTGAATCTCATCCAAAAACAAAACTTTTCCATTTGCTTCTTTCAAAAGTCCATTGCGATCCTTTTCCGCCCCAGTGAAGGCACCTTTTACGTGGCCAAACAACATACTATCAACCACTTGAGAATCTAGTCCTCCACATGCAAGCGTAACAACCTGCTTTTGCTTTACCTTACCGACAACGGTTTCAATTAGCCTCGTTTTCCCTGTACCACGTTCACCCAGTACAAGTAACGGAGCTTTGGGAACACAAGAGAACTGCTTTAACGTTTGTAATGCATCCTGCCTTGCTTTTGATTTAGAGTCTAAATCGTAAAGGGCGTAACCGCCCTCTGAACTTGAAATAGCAGAGATCTCTGCCAAATACGTATTTACACTGAAATCAACTTTGGCAATGCTGGTTCTTTTGGTATCGGGGTTATATTGTGATGACCAGAGGATTGTTTCGCGTGGAAAATGCCCCCGAGCATGAAGAATCAACCAAACCGCATGCATCGCCGGAGTTCCCGGCGATACATTGATATGAAGATTCTGTTCAAGCTTTAGCTCTGGAATAATCTCAGACTCTATTGCGTGATAAATTTCGTTGTGATCAGCTGGGTTCTCGATAGCTACAGTTCGAAAGGTAATCTGTATATCGCCAAATTCATGCTCTTTGTACAGACTGTTATCCCCAGCTGACTGAGTAAGAACAATGACTTTGCCAACATAAACTTTACGATTCTTAAGCCGCTTTAACGCTTCGTCTAATACCTCAACACCAGCTCTTTTTGAGTGCCAACAAAGCAGTGTGTTTTTGTTATCCAAAGTTACACCTCCAATACAATTCGGGCGTTTGGCAATTCACTTTGCTTCAGCCTTTTTGCCATGGCAAGTTCGTATTCTTGACGAACTGTAATAGCTAACTGTTTTTTTGTCAGTCGAACAACCTTTGGCTCATAACTTTTTCTAGGCGCTCCTGAATCCTGCTTCTTAGAAGTTTCACCCTTAGCCGTTAAAGGTTTGAAATACTCTGGACTGGCGTTAGTGATAACCGGCGGCTCTATACGCCATTTATACTCAATCTTGTGCGATGTTTTTTCCCGCCAGTTTGCATTGGGTATTTTGGGTTGCTTATCCATATCAGACAAACAATCTGCTTTTATAGGAGATAACTCAACAATGTCTACTTCGCTGACTGAGTACCTCTTGAATGTATTATTTTCCCAAGCTTCAAAACCACTGCATATTCCCACGCATGGCGATCGCTCAATAACATTCATGCCGATCACGTAATAACATCCATGCCGATCACTCAATAACA
>NZ_BAAGVN010000336.1:0-27237 GCF_054780855.1 Pseudaeromonas pectinilytica | reverse complement strand
GGAAATCCAAGGTAGAGGTAATGGATTTCAAGTGTGACGAGCTGATTTTGGGAAAAACAGATGCCGATTCAAGGGCGCTTACGCTGATCACCACCTGCTGATGCCGCATGGTGCCGGCAATGATCAGGGCTACCGGCAGGGATCCCTCGGCTCCAGCCCTCAACAGACCTTGCTGAATATGGGCCGCCTGCTCCAGCCCCATGTAAAACACCAGCGTATGCCCCCCACTCACCAGGGCCTGCCAGCCGTGGAATAGCGGCTCACTCTGCTGCGCCTCGGCCTGCAGATGGCCGGTAACCAGGGTCACCGAGCGGGAGATCCCGCGGTGAGTCAGCGGGATCCCACTGCTGGCGGCACATCCCAGCGCCGCCGTGATACCGGGGACCACCACAAAGCGGATGCCGCGCGCTTGCAGCGCCAGCGCTTCTTCCCCACCCCGACCAAACACATAGGGGTCACCGCCCTTGAGGCGCACCACCCGCTTGCCCTGCAGGGCCAGGCTGATCAACAGCTCACCGATCGCCTCTTGGGACAGGCTTTTAACTCCACACCGCTTGCCCACATCATGACGCTGAGCTCGCGCCGGGATCAGAGTTAAGATCTCCTCACCCACCAGCCGGTCATACACCACGGCATCGGCTTGTTGCAGCAGGCGCAGCGCCTTGAGGGTCAACAGCTCCGCATCGCCGGGACCAGCCCCCACCAGAGCCACCTCGCCGGGACCTAACCCCACATTCCGTTGCATCATGCTCAGACTCCTTGCTGCTATTGCCATCACTTTTTGCCATCACTGGGGGCGATGTTTTGCCACCAGTTTGTCCAGCTCCACCACACAGGTGCCGCAATTGGTGCCGCACTTGAGCAGGGCCTGTAATCCAGCGCGCTCATGGATCCCTTGTTGTTCAATCGCCTCGACAATCTGCCGTTCACTGACCCGAAAACAGGAGCAGACTATGCGACTATCGCCCGCCAGCGCCTGTTCTACCGTGGTTGCCAGTGACGCAGCGGCCAACGGTACTGCCAGCAAACCCGCCAGCAAGCCGACGTTGACCTGCCACGGACTGGCGCCACAGAGCAGAATGCCACTGATACGACCCTGATTCAGGGCCACCGCCAACCAGCCCTGGCCCTTGAGGGGCAAGCGGATCCAGTGTCCCTGCACCGCCAACCCTTGCCATAGCTGCTCGGCTGAACAATCGGCATCCGCCAGCAAACGGCACTCACCACCATCCACCGGGCGACGACTCCACCAGCCGGGATCGCGTCCCAGTCCCTGCAGATTGGGCTCATGCTGACCGATCCAGACCCCATGCCATTGGGCGATGAATGGCTGCACCTGCACCCGGGTCTGCTTGAACTGCGGTTGTCCGGAGACAGGATCCACCACCGGGGCCACCAGACGATTCACTCCACCTCGGGCGGTAAAGCTGTCGCTCCAGTGCATCGGCATAAAGGCTTCGTTATCCGCCAAGCCGTCATCTCGCTCCAACCGGGCCAGCACCTGATCCCGTTTCGAGCCCAACCAGACCAGTTGCCCCAGCTCCAATCCCGAGGCCAGCAAGGTGTGGTGATTGACCGACACCTTGGGATAGGGTTCATTTTCCATCAAGCGCACCAGATGTCCGGTGCGGGTCATGGTGTGCCATTGATCGCGAATCCGGCCGGTATTGAGCAACCAGCCCGCTCGCTCGCTATCCACCGGATCGGCATCCAAAACCGGTAACAGCGGCGCCGCCGCAATCAAGCGCGCCTTGCCATTCGGCGTCGAGAACCGACCCTCGGCAAACAGGCGCTCGGTACCCAGCACGCGGCGGGCGCCGGCAATGTGCGCTTCATCCTGGGCAACCAGCGGCCAGCGAGTCGGTTGCCAACTATCGAGCTGGGCATCATCCAGTTGGGCGATGGCCCCCAGATCCAGCTGCCGCGCGCCCTGGTTCTCATGAGCCGTGAGGGCGGCAAATTCGCGCAAGATATCGTTGAGACCGTGATAGTTGAAGCCCTCGGCAAAGCCCATGCGCTTGCCCACTTCGGCCAGCGCCCACCAGTCCGGTCTCGCCTCACCGGGCGCTTGGGTAAAGGGACGCTGCCGACTGATGCAGCGTTCGGAGTTGGTCACGGTTCCGCCCCGCTCTCCCCAACCGGCTGCCGGTAATAGCAGATGAGCAAACTGGGCGGTATCGGTCCGGGCCGTCATCTCGGAGACAATCAGAAACTCGCAGTTGGCCAATGCTTCACGCACCCGGGCCGAATCCGGTAACGAGATCGCCGGATTGGTGGCTATAACCCACAGCGCGCGGATCTTCTTCTGCCGTACCGCCTCGAACAAATCCACAGCTTTCAACCCAGGTTGCCGGGCTATGGTCGGCGATTGCCAGAAATCCTGCACTCGTTGACAGTCGGTGTCGTTAAACCCCATGTGGGCGGTGAGTTGGGTGGCCAACCCGCCGACCTCGCGCCCGCCCATGGCATTGGGCTGTCCGGTCATCGAAAAGGGGGAGGCACCTGGCTTGCCGACCCGTCCGGTCAACAGATGGGCATTGATGATGCTATTGGCCTTATCGGTGCCCTGGTTGGATTGGTTCACCCCCTGACAAAACAGAGTGACTGTCTTCGGCTCTGCCGCAAACCAGCGGAAGAACGCCCGCAGATCCACCTCGCTGAGGCCACAACGCCGAGCGATGGCGCTCTCGTCATACTCGGGATCGTCCAGCAAGGCGGCCAGTTCGGGGAAACCATCGACATGAGCGTCCACATAAGCGCGGTCCACGGCACCGCTTTGTAACAGGTAACGGCACAAGCCATGGAACAACCAGACATCGGTGCCTGGTTGCAGCGGCAGATGCAAGTCCGCCTGCTCGGCGGTCATGGTCTTGCGCGGATCGATCACCACCAACTTCATCTGCGGATTGCGGGCCCGGGCCTGCTGAATGCGGCGAAACACCACCGGATGGGTCCAGGCGGTATTGGCACCCACCAGCACCAGCAGGTTGCATAGCTCCAGATCGGCATAGCAAGCAGGCACCACATCCTCACCGAAGGCCCGGACATGGGCCATTACCGCCGAGGACATACACAAGCGGGAGTTGGTATCGATATTGGCGGCGCCTATGTACCCCTTCATCAATTTGTTGGCCACATAGTAATCTTCGGTCATGAGCTGACCCGAGACATAGAAACCGATGGCCTCGGGACCGGACTCGGCGATGATCTGGGAAAAGCGGCTGGCGATCTCGTCCAGTGCCCCATCCCAACCCACATGCTTGCCATTCAGACGCGGGTAGAGCAGCCGGTGCGGATACGCCATGGTATCCAGCAAGGTAGAGCCCTTGATGCACAGTGCCCCCAGATTGGCTGGATGGCTAGCATCCCCTTCGAGCTGATCACCGGAGATCCGGATCCCGCAGCCGACGCCGCAATAGGCGCAGGTCGTCTGGACGGATCCATCGGCAGTGGGCAGGACAGCGCTCGGGTTTGACATACGGCAAAGACTCCCTTCGAACCCGGAATTCGGGTATACACCCGACACTCGGGCAAAAAAAAAGCGCCGCCCTCCTTGCGGAGGGACAGGACGCCAGTGTCCAAACGTGCATTTTCAAACTAACTTCTGGATAAAAGCAAAAGCCGTGCCGGACACTCAGGACCCCAAGGATCCAGAAATTATTGGCTAAAACCTCGAATACAGGCCCGACACAGCACCAACCGCGAGCCACTCTGGTGCCTTGCGTCGGGAGAATGCCCAGCCATGGTGCAATTCCGGTCGCGATGAGGATTCACCTCTCGGTGATCGCAGGGAGTGATATGGCGGCAGGGATAGGCGGCGATGATAGGAGGTGACGCTTCGTCGCCTTCGTCACAGCACCGGCACGAAGAGCGGAAAGAAATGAGGAATCGGTTGGCAGACAGGCGTTTGCCGTGCAGGCTAGTCGCTCACGGGTCTGAAGGCCTCCCCTCCCGCTCGGGAGCCACATTGAACCAGGAGCCTATTTTGTCCATGGCTAGTTTGTCTATAGATAGCGCCGCCATCGAGGAGACCTTGCGGGGCCTCGAATGTCGTACCAACTTCAAGATCCGCACTCTGACTGAGTACATGCTGTCTCACAGCAAGCACGCCTTTTATCTGCTGGCCGATAGCCGTCATAGCCGTCTGGTGCTGATGCCAGCCTTGCAGCCCTTCGTCGCTGACTTCGCCGCGATTCCCGGCGTTCACGCCCAGGCCGATTATTGTCACCATGCCGAGATGACCCGCTTCCCGAAGCGCCTGCACACCGGCCGCACCGAGACCCACTATGGCCTGGCCTTCGAATTCGACAACACCAAGGCGCTGGAGCTGTTTATTCTGCAGTTGGACGGCATTATTCGTCGCAGCTAGCTCCTCATTCCGAGAGCGACAAAAATAGCACGGGCCGGTTAATACCGGCCCGTATACCTCGTGGACTCCCCACGCTGGGCTATCGCACCCGATTGGCCTACAGCGCCGCCTCGGGTAATGGCTGCCGGAAACGAGCCGTCCGCACCGCCAACCACACCAGACCCAGCGCCGCCCAACTTAGACCCAGATAGAGTGAACTCAATTCCAGGTTCAACCACAGCACCAGGATCGTCAGCGCGCCACACAGTGGCAGCAGCAGATAACGCAGGGTATTACGCCAGCCCTGACGGCGTCCCTCACGAATATAGAACTGGGCAATCACCGACAGATTGACGAAGGTAAATGCCACCAGAGCGCCAAAGTTGACCAGCGCCAATGCGATGTCCAGATCGAAGGAGACCGCCGACAACGCCACGGCACCGACCAACGCCACATTAATAGCCGGGGTCTGCCAACGTGGATGGACATAACCGAAGAACCGCTCCGGCAACACCCGATCCCGCCCCATCACATAGAGCAGGCGCGAGACACCAGCGTGTGAGGCCATGCCGGAAGCCAGCACCGCCACCGTGGTCAGCACCAGCACAATCGATTGAAACAACTGGCCACCGACATAGAGGGCAATCTCCGGCAATACGGCATCCGGTTGCTGGAAGCGGGAAATATCCGGGAAATAGAGCTGCAGAAAATAGGAGACGGTAATGAAGATAACGCCGCCGATCAGCGCGGTGAGAAAGATCGCCTTGGGCACCACGCGTCCGGCATCCGGCGTCTCTTCGGAGAGGTTACTGATGCCATCAAAGCCGAGAAAGGAAAAGCACAACACGGTAGCACCGGTAATCATCGGCACGACCGCGGCATCCAGGGAGTAGAACGGGCGCAGACTCGCCACAGTACCCATCCCCTCGCCCGCATAGACCCCATGGGCGATCAGAGCAATGAACACCAGGATCACCGCAATCTGCATGCCGACGATCAGGCTGTTGAGATTGGCCACCAGATTGATGCCGCGCAGATTAAAAAAGGTCATCAGGGTGACCAGTCCCAGAATAAACACCCAGGGCTCAACACCCGGAAATAGCGCCGTCAGGTAGATCTTCGCCAGTAACATGTTGATCATCGGCATGAACAGATAATCCAGCAACGACGACCAGCCAACCATGAAGCCGACATAAGGGGTAAACGCCTTCTGGGCATAGGTATAAGCCGAACCTGCGGATGGAAACCGTCGCACCAGAGCGCCATAACTCAGTGCCGTAAACAGCATGCCCACCAGCGCCATCAGGTAGGAGGTGGCTACATGGCCATCGGTCAGCTCGGTGACGATGCCGAATGTATCGAATACCGCCATCGGCGTCAGATAGGCCAGACCCATCATCACCACTTGCCACAAACTGAGCGTTTTGCGCAATCCCGGTTGTTGTGCTTTGGAGAGCGTCATGATCGGACTCCTGCACGGCCAACCCGCACATTGGAGCAACGAGAACACGGCGCGGAAACGCAGGCCGTTGCGGGGCGGCAAATCTCGACGGGGAATGGCAATGGATGCTTCATCTGTTTCCTCTATTCAATCTTGATCGACATGGGTTCGTTGCAGGCCTTCCGGCGCACGAACGCGGCTATCATTTCCAGTCCTCAGGACTGGCCTCGGTTACTAAACGGGATAGAAAAAAATGACCGGCTTTACACAGAGCCGGTCATTTCAGGGGCGCTATTTTGCCCTATATACAGCGCGTAACTCAATATCTTGTCGCCAGAGATCCCAGCGCTGCGACGGCAGCGACTGACTGCTGCGGTTACCAACCGCGGAACTGTATGCCAGAGGCAACATCGCCAGATGGGAAACCCGCGTCAGGTCAGCCACAGATCTGCAGATGTGATTGTTTTTTGTACTAAAAGTAAACAAAACCCAAGCCGCTTCACTCTCCTGATGCTTTATTTGATAAAGCAGTCACCCCGCACGCGCCGGAGGATTACACTCAATGAAAAGCGCTCATCTGGATACACCTGATCTCGCAGGCTCCGATGAGTCAGATCCATTCGTTCACGGAGCATTGGCCATGGATGCCGTCGAACCGGTTGCCAGCAGCACACCATCTACGGAGTCAGGAACATCCGCAGCCGTCTCGTCCTCGGACGGAACCAACCAGACACCACAGACCGCGACTCCACAGGACACAGCGACTGGATCCCCCGAAACACCTCAGCCAGCCCCGATCCGTTCCAGCTCCCGCCTGATGCGGTTCTTGCGCCGGATCCCCGGCTTCTTATTGGTGTTGGCGATTGCCATCGTTCTGGCCGCCCTGCTGTTTGAGATGCAGACTTCCTGGCTGCAGGCCCACTTACTCTCTGGATATAGTCAAACTCTCAGCTGGCGGTTAGCGCCCGGCCCCAGCCAGGCCATCCACTTTCCGGCGGCAGGCCCCTATGATCAGCGCCTCGGATATGCGCGGCTCGGTAGCTTTTTGCCCCGTCTTGAAGCTCGAGGGTATGGCATTTTGAGTCAGGCCGAGTTTTCACCGGCCCTGATGCACTATAGCCAGCAGGGGCTATTTATCCCCTACGCCGAAAAGAGTCAGGCCGGTTTGACCCTATTTGACTGCCGTAACGAGCCGTTTCACGTCAGCCGCTATCCACGCCATCAATATCTGGAATTTGCCACCATACCGCCACTGGTATTGCAGTCCCTGCTCTATATCGAGAATCGGGATCTACTCAGTGATGAGTATCCGCTGACCAATCCAGCGGTTGATTGGCCCCGCTTTGCCAACGCCGCACTCTCCCAATTAGGCAAACAGGTTGGCATTCAGGATCACGGCTCCGGTGGCAGCACGCTGGCCACCCAGATGGAAAAATTTCGCCACTCCCCGGAAGGCCGCACCAGCTCGAGCAAAGAAAAACTGCGCCAGATGGCCTCGGCCAGTGTTCGTGCCTATCAGGGCGGTGTGCTGACCCTACCTGCGCGCCAACAGCTGGCGCTGGATTACCTCAACTCGGTGCCGCTGGCCGCCGCGCCCGGTTATGGCGAGGTGCACGGTCTGGGGGATGGCCTGCATGTCTGGTTTGCCGCCGACGTCGCCCGGGTGGATGACCTGCTCGGGCGCGCAGCCAACACGCCGGAAGATCTGCTGGCTCAAGGGTTGGCCCTGCGCCAGGTGGTCGCCCTGCTCATCGCTCACCGCCGCCCCTCGTTCTACCTGCTCAAAGGCCGCAGCGAGCTGGAAACCCTGACCGATAGCTATCTGCGCTTATTGGCCCAATCGGCTGCCATCTCGTTGCCACTGCGGGATGCCGCCCTGGCACAGCGACTGGTATTTCGCAACTTCAGCACCCAACCGGCCTTCGAGCGCATCGATGGCAACAAGGCCCGCTATGTCACTCGCGGACGACTGGGCAATATGCTGGGGCTGAACTTGTATGATCTGGACCATCTGGATCTCAGTGTGCACAGCCATCTGAATAACGATCTGCAGCAACAGGTCAGCCAATATCTACGCAGTCTGGCCGACCCCGAGGTTGCCGGTCGCGTTGGCTTGTATGGCGAACGGCTGCTCTCTCCAGAGAAAACTGCCGCCGTGCGTTACAGCTTCACGCTGTTCGAGCGCAGCCCACAAGGTTTTCTGGTGCGGGTGCAGACCGATAACACGGATCAACCCTTCGATATCAATGACGCCAGCAAGTTGGAGCTGGGCTCCACCGCCAAGTTACGGGTGCTGACCAGTTATCTGCAAATCATCGCCGAGCTGCATCAGCGTTTCGCCCTGATGTCACCGGAGCAGCTGCGCCAGCAACCGGTGGACGCCCAGGATAACCTCAGTCGCTGGGCCATCGATTATCTGTTGCGCAACCCGGATCGGCAGTTGACGTCTATGCTGCAAGCCGCGCTGGATCGCCGCTACTCGGCCAGTCCCTACGAGAGTTTCTTCACCGGCGGTGGCCTGCATACCTTCAGCAACTTCCGTAAAGAGGATAATGGCCGCTTGCCGACCCTGCGTCAGGCTTTACAGGAGTCCATCAACCTACCCTTTATCCGTTTGCTGCGCGATGTGGTGCGTTACAGCCTGTATCAAGATCCGACTCGCCGCCTGTTACTACAAGACGACAAGGATCCCCGCCGCCAGGAGTATCTGCGCCGCTTTGCCGATCGAGAAGGAAAGACCTATCTCGGACGCTTCTGGCGCAAATATCAGGGCAAAAACCAGGAGGAACAACTCAAGACCCTGCTCGATGGCATGCATCTGACCCAGAGCAAACTGGCAGCGGTTCATCGCTATCTGCGACCACAAGCCACGCCCGCCGAACTAGCCAGCTTTATTCGCGAGCATCTGCCCAGCGAGCCACTCACTGACAAGCGGCTGGATTATCTCTACCGCACCTATGGTCCTGGCGCCTTCTCCTTGCCTGATCAGGGTTATGTGGCTCGGGTACACCCTCTGGAGCTGTGGCTGCTGGATTATCTCGGCCACCATCCACAAGCCACCTTTGCCGATGCAGTGGCCGCAAGCCAGGAGCAACGATTGGAGGTTTACGGCTGGCTATTCAAATCCCGGCACAGAACCGCACGGGATAGCCGCATTCGTACCATGCTGGAAATCGAGGCGTTCAGCGATATCCACCAGCGTTGGCAAAAACTCGGTTATCCCTTTGACCACCTGGTTCCGTCCCTGGCAACCGCCATTGGTAGCTCCGGAGATAGACCAGCAGCCCTGGCCGAACTCATGGGCATCATCCTCAACGATGGCGTCCGTCTGCCGGTGCAGCGCCTCTCCTCGTTGCACTTTGCCACCGGAACTCCTTTTGAAACCCTGCTGGCACCCAAGTCCAATCAGGCCACTCGAGTGTTGCCCAGCGAGGTGGCCCAGGCACTGCAGGCTGCCCTCTCTCAAGTGGTAGAAGCCGGAACCGCCCGGCGTCTGGCAGGCAGCTTCCAGCTCAGCGACGGTACCCTGCTGCAGCTGGGGGGCAAAACCGGAACCGGTGACAACCGCTTGGAAAAAGTGGGCCGCTACGGCCAGATCCTCGAATCCCGGGTGCTCAATCGCACCGCCACGTTCGTGTTCTATCTGGGTAGTCACCACTTTGGTACGCTCACCGCCTATGTAGAAGGCAGCTCGGCGGACAGCTTCCGGTTCACCTCCGCCCTGCCGGTGCAGGTGCTCAAAGGGATGGCTCCTTTACTAGCACCCGACCTTGCGCCCGGAGTGCAGACCCAGTGTCGGGTCGATCCGGAGCTGGCAAACCGTTAGTAGCCTGTCGATCAAGCGGATCCCCGAGACACAATGGGAGTCTGAAACGCAAAGCATGATGTTGGAATTAGAAAAAAGCCCTGATGCCAGGCATCAGGGCTTTGAAGAATGGTAAGGCGTGTACCTAGGGCTACAGGCGATAGATTCGGACCTCGCGGGGTGCCAGATCCAGCGTCAGGTTTCCCTGCGGATCCGTAGTCTCAGCCTGGGAGCCAAAACCACTCAGTGGCGTCAGTTGCTGTTGCGAATTGCCCAACGCCAGATCCACCTGCCCCTTGCCCGTCCCGTAATTGATAACCACCAGCAGATTTTCTTTGGCGTCATGGCGGCGGAATGCCAGTACCTGATCCTGGCTTAAAAGGGTCAGTTCGCCATCGCGTAACGCCGGGTGCGCCTTGCGCACCGCGATCAACTGCCGGTAGAAATTCCAGATCGAATCCGGTTGTGCTTGCTGTGCGGCGGCATTGTAGTGCTGCCGATTCACAGCAGGTGCCCGAAATGGTGTTGCTGTGCTGAAGCCACCCTCGGCACTCCAGCTCATGGGCGCCCGCAGGCCCCAATCGCCACCGTTGCCGTCACTATGCCCCATGCCGATCTCTTCACCGTAATAAATAAACGGCTGGCCTGGCAGAGTCAGTTGGGTGGCAACCGCCGCCTTGTAAGCCCCCTCATCGCCATCAAAAGCCTCAATCAGGCGCTCACCGGCATACGAGTCATGACTACCGAGTACCAACCCCATGTTCGCCAGCGGGTACTGCTGTAACTTTTGCTGTAGCTCGCCGGTCACAGTGCCCGACAACACCGAAGCCCGCACCGCATCGTTGAAACCGAACGCAAAGGACGAACCGCAGGAGTCCTCACCCGCGGCCCCTACCGGATCGGCAGGCTCCTCGCAGACCATAAAGCGCCCCGGGTAGCTGGTGGTCACCAGCGTCTGGAGATCATGCAAGATCACCTTGTTCTCAGGCTGGGATTCGTAGGCATTCTTACCGTTTTCTACTAACTGCCCGACCGCATCGAAACGGAATCCATCGACGCCCGTATTCAGCCAGTAGCGCAAGTTATCTTGATGGTAGGCCAGAACCTCTGGATTCTTCAGGTTGAAGTCCGGCATCTGCTCCCAGAACACGCCGTAATAGTAATTCTGCCCCGGTCGGCTGCGATGCCAGGAACCACTGCCGTCCCAGTTGGTCCAACCCGGATCATGATCCTTCCAGATATACCAGTCGCGCTTATCATTGAACTTGTTTTTGGAGTCCAGAAACAGCGGGTTCTGATAGGCGCTGTGGTTGATCACATAATCCATGATGACGCCGATACCCCTGGCATGGGCGGCCGCCAGAAACGCCTTGAAATCCGCCTCCGAGCCATAATCCGGCTCGACTTTTCGATAATCGGTCACCGCATAGCCATGATCCCGATCCTGGCTCTGATTGACCGGCATCAGCCAGATCCCCTGCACGCCCAGATTGGCCAGGTAATCCAGTTGCTGGGTCAGCCCGTTGAAATCGCCAATCCCATCACCATCAGAATCCTTATAGCCACGAACATAGATCTCCATAAACACGGCCCCTTTCGCCCAATCCTTTGGCAGAGGACTCTTGGGAGCAGCGACCGCGACAGGGCTCAAATCCAGAGTGGCCGAGGTCAGCTCGACGGGTTTAACCGGGGCTATAGTCGGCGTTGCCGCGACGCTGGAGACGGGAGTTGCAGGTGGAGCAGAACAGGCAGAGGTCAGCGCAATCGCCAACGCACTCAGCAGCAAGGGTGAATAATTCATCGCATATCCGGACAGAAAAAGGGACCAACCGGCATCAGTCACTGACTCATATCCGTCAACGTCAACGAGCCGATATCATCACAGCTTGATCAGACGAGTCACGCTCTAGCAGGCGCGCCCCCGATAAGCCATCTACTGTCGTTTATAACGATTTAGCCAGACAAATGCTGTTATCCAGGTCGATATATGGCCCATAGTTTGCCGTCACCACAAATCCTCGTTTGTGATACAGCGCCAGCGCCTCTGGCTGCCCCTTCCCGGTTTCCAACACCAGATGACTTAAGCCGAGTTCACGCGCCCAGAGCTCCAGTGCCACCAGCAATTGCTCGGAGAAGCCACGGCGACGCCACTCGGGACGCACATACATGCGTTTGATTTCGGCACTATGAGTATCCAGTGGCTTGAAACAGCCACAGGCGACAGCTTGGCCGTCGACCATCCCGATCACCGCGGTTTCCAGTAACGCCAGTCGATTGTGGGTGGCGTAGGCCTCCTGCTGCTGGCCGTAGCGCCTTTGCAGATCGGCATCTAATTGGCGAGTCAGAGCCGTAAAGCGTGGATCCTGATTGGTGGTACGTACGAGCTGCATACAAACTCCTGATGAACTATGGGCAACCACGGACCGGTTGCTTGAATGGCCGATCTAGAGACTCAGCAACGGAATGGCGAGTTGCTGACGGATTGCCGTCGAATTGCGGATCAGATCGGCCAGCGAATGGCGGCACAAGCTGGCGAAGAAGGCCTCGACCGCCTCTGCCAGTACTCCCTTGAGCCGACACACCGGCAACAACTGGCACAAGGGAGAACCACACTCCACCAGTTGCATATTGCCTTCCAGTGACTGAATAACCTCCCCCAGATTGATCGCCTCAGGTGGCAACCCCAGAGAAATCCCGCCGCCTTTGCCCCGTCGGGTCGATACCCAGCCGAGCTTACCCAACTGGTGAACAATCTTGTTGATGTGGTTATGGGGCAGATCAAAGGTGGCACAAACCTCCTCGATACTAGAGCGCCGCCCCTCGGGTTGGAGCGCCAGAAAGATCAGGATCCGTAAGCCATAGTCGGTGTAGCGAGTTAACTGCATGGGATCTTCTCGGCTGGGTACGTCCCCAAACGATACACGCCTCGCTCCTATTTCTTAACCCGCGGCCTGTTAAATTCTGAAAATTTTCGCTGGGTGCCGAGAAGCGAGCATGAAAAAGCCAGCGGCAAAGCGCTGGCTTCTTGCTTTCCTATTATCGGCTAACCCGTGATGTTACTCAGCCATAACCCGGGTCATTCCCGTGCCATTTTTACCCTTGTTGCTGACATAACACTTATATTGATATCCGGCCCAGATCAGTCCCAACCAGACCGGAACCAGATAGACCGAAACCGTCTCACCCAGCAGGTAGAGGATGACCAGCATTCCCGCCAGGAATACCAGGCACAGGTAATTAGCAAACGGATACCAGAAGGCCTTGAACACAGGCACCACCTGTTCAGCATTTTTAGCGCGACGGAATTTCAAGTGAGTCAGGCTGATCATCGCCCAGTTGATCACTAAAGCCGCCACCACCAGCGCCATCAGCAACTGGAATGCCTTGCCCGGGATCAGATAGTTGATCACCACGCAGATCAGTGTCATCAGCCCGGACAGCACAATCGCCGTCACCGGCACACCGCGCCGGTCGACCTTCATCAGCGCACGCGGAGCATTGCCCTGCTGCGCCAGACCATGCAGCATACGACTGTTGCAATAGACGCAGCTGTTGTAGACCGACAGGGCCGCCGTCAACACCACCACATTGAGAATATTGGCCGTGAGATCGCTGCCGAGCGCCGAGAAGATCAGCACGAACGGGCTACCGCCTTCGGCCAATTGATTCCACGGATAAAGAGCCAGCAGCACAGCCAGCGCCCCGACATAGAAGATCAGGATGCGATAGATCACCTGATTCACGGCACGGGGAATGCTCTGCCGTGGGTTGTCGGCCTCTGCTGCTGTGATACCCACCAGCTCCAGGCCACCAAACGAGAACATGATGATGGCCAGCGACATGACCAGACCATGCCAGCCATTGGGCAGGAAGCCGCCCTTGGCCCACAGATTGCTGATGGAAGCCTGAGGACCACCGGTGCCACTAAGCAATAAATAACTACCAAAGACGATCATGCCGATAATGGCGACCACCTTGATGATGGCAAACCAGAACTCCATCTCGCCGAAGTGTTTGACGTTGGAGAGGTTGATGGCATTGATCAGCACAAAGAAGACTGCGGCCGAAACCCAAGTCGGGATCTCGGGCCACCAGTACTGGACATAAAGGCCAACTGCCGTAAGTTCGGCCATGCTGACCAGCACATAGAGCACCCAATAGTTCCAGCCCGCCAGGAAACCGGCAAAGCCACCCCAATATTTATTGGCAAAAAAACTGAACGAGCCGGACACAGGCTCTTCGGCCACCATCTCCCCCAGCTGACGCATGATGAGAAAGGCGATAAAACCACCGAGCGCATACCCGAGCAGTACCGCAGGGCCGGCCATCTTGATGGTCTGGGCTATGCCCAGAAACAGGCCGGTACCAATGGCACCGCCCAGAGCAATAAGTTGGATATGGCGATTCTTCAAGCCGCGCTTGAGTTCACCCTCTTGGGGTCTGACTTCCATGGAAACATCTTCCTCTTGAGGTGCAATAGTCTGGTCTAATCGTCGCCGGGCCGTATCGAAAAACAGCTGCCAGATCCTATCACCACGCTGCACTGGGGCGCGGGATCAGATCACCAAACCATATCACCTCACACACAAAGAGTAGCCGTTGGCCACGCGCAGGCGAGAAAACAGGAATAGTAGCGAACGAGGCATCAGCCTTTAGCGCAGTCTCAATCAGGCTCTGTGCCGGAATGCTGGCCAAAGTGACGGTGGGTCTCTCCTTGGGTTGGCTTTGCCGTAGTCTAGAATACCGATCAATGCCAATTATTCCAGCATTCCACGGGAATATATCTCCACGACCCAGTGGTAATCACGGTTTATCTACCTATTTAACAGATGGTTAATCTGTAACTCGTGGTTAAAAAAAGAGCGCCCTAAGGCGCTCCATCTTCAATGCATAAAATTCAGACCTAAACAGCAACACTCACCTTCAGGCAGGAGACGGCATGGTCATCGTTACCCGTGATGCCCGGACGCGTTTTGGCACACTCAGGGCCCGCGATCGGACAACGGGTGCGGAACACGCAACCAGAGGGCGGATTGATGGGTGACGGCAAGTCCCCTTCCAGGATCTGGATGGTCTTGCTGCGCTCCAGATCCGGATCCGGAATCGGCACCGCTGACATCAGCGCCTTGGTGTAAGGGTGCAGCGGGTTGGAGTAGATCGCCTTTCGGGTCCCCAACTCGACCGCGTTACCCAGATACATCACCAGCACCCGATCGGAAATGTGCTTCACCACCGACAAGTCGTGAGCAATAAACACCAAGGATAACCCCATCTCGGTCTGCAGCTCTTTGAGCAGGTTGACCACCTGCGCCTGGATGGAAACATCCAGCGCTGAAACCGGCTCATCACAGATGATCATCTTCGGCTCCAGGATCAGCGCCCGGGCAATACCGATACGCTGGCACTGGCCACCCGAGAACTCGTGCGGGTAACGGTTGATGAGATTGGGCAGCAGACCGACCTTCATCATGATCGCCTTAACCCTGTCCATCACTTCGACCTTACCGAGCTCCGGATAGAAGGTCTGTAAGGGCTCGGCAATGATGTCCCCAATGGTCATACGCGGATTCAAGGAGGCCAGGGGATCCTGGAATATCATCTGGATCTCTTTGCGCTTTTCCCGCAGCTCACGAGCCGGCAGCTTGGTCAGATCCTGACCCAACCAGACCACAGTGCCGTCGGTAGCTGGCACCAGACCGATAATGGCCCGGGCAAAGGTCGACTTGCCGCAGCCCGACTCGCCGACCACGCCTAAGGTTTCTCCTTCATACAACTTGATGGAGACCCCATCCACCGCCTTGAGATTCAGGGCCGGTGACCAGGGCCAGCTTTTGTCGCTTTTGATCTTGAAGTGGACCTTGAGAGCATCCACCTCCAGCAACAGCTTCTTGTCGCTCATCACGCCTCTCTCCCCTGCTCAATCTCTTCCCAGTCCCAGTGACAGGCGCGCAAGCGACCATCATGGAAACCCGTCAATTCCGGTGCCGTGGTGCGGCAAATATCGCTGACCCGGTGGCAGCGCTCTTGGAACGGACACCCCTTGGGCAAACGCAGCAGGTTAGGCGGATTTCCTGGAATGGTCGCCAGCACTTCGCCTTCAGTATCCAGACGCGGGATCGCCTTGAGCAGCCCCTCGGTGTAAGGGTGGGACGGACGATAGAAGATATCGTTGACCTTGCCGTACTCCATGGTCCGACCGGCATACATCACCAGCACCTTGTCGCACAGACCAGCAATGACGCCCAGGTCATGGGTAATCATGATGATGGCGGTATTGAAATCACGTTTAAGCTCATTGAGCAGGGTCATGATTTGCGCCTGCACGGTCACATCCAGCGCCGTGGTCGGCTCATCGGCAATCAGCAGCTTGGGGTTACACAGCAAGGCCATGGCGATCATCACCCGCTGACGCATACCACCCGAGAATTCATGGGGATACATGTCCATCCGCTTGCGCGCTTCAGGGATCTTGACCGCATCCAGCATCCGCACCGAGGCCGCATAGGCATCCGCCTTACTCATCCCCTTGTGCAGCAGCAACACTTCCATCAGCTGAGTACCGACTTTCATGTAGGGGTTCAGCGAGGTCATGGGGTCTTGGAAGATCATGGAGATCTTTTCGGCACGGATACGGTTCAGCTCTTTCACCGGTAGGTTGAGGATCTCTTTGTCCTCGAACTTGGCCGAGCCAGTGATGATACCGTTCTTGGCAAGCAGTCCCATCAGGGCAAAGGCAGTCTGGCTCTTACCAGAGCCGGACTCTCCGACAATCCCTAAGGTTTCAGCGGCATCCAAAGAGAAATTCAGGTCATTGACGGCGACCACATTCCCTTCCGGGGTCTTGAACTCGACACGCAGATCATTGACAACTAACAGTGACATGACGTGCTCCTTAACGGTCTTTAGGATCCAGGGCGTCACGCAGACCGTCACCCAGGAAGTTGAAGCAGAACAGGGTCACCACCATGAAACCCGCCGGAAACAGCAGGTGCCACAATGCGACTTCCATTGATTTGGAGCCCTCATCCAGCAAGGCGCCCCAGCTGGTCATCGGCTCTTGTACGCCGAGGCCAAGGAAGCTCAAGAAGGATTCAAACAGGATCATGCCCGGAACCAGCAGCGTCGAGTAGACCACCACGATCCCCAGTACGTTCGGCACTATATGCCGGGTGATGATCTTCCACTGGGAAACACCACAGACATGGGCTGCTTCGATGAACTCCTTGCTCTTGAGGCTCAGGGTCTGGCCACGGACAATCCGCGCCATATCCAGCCAGCTGACCGCACCGATGGCGATAAAAATCAGCCACAGGTTACGCCCGAAGAAGGTCACCAGCATGATGACGAAGAACATGAAGGGGAATGCATAGAGAATTTCCAGCGTCCGCATCATGACTCGGTCCAGACGACCGCCGATGAAGCCGGCTGCCGCACCATAGAGAGTACCGATGACCACGGCCACCAGAGCCCCGAGGATCCCGACCATCAGCGAAATACGTCCACCCATCAGGGTACGAACAAACAGATCCCGCCCCAGGCTGTCGGTACCAAAATAATGGCCCGCAGCAAAGTCAGGTGCCGAATGCATGGATGCCCAATCCGGCTCATCGAATGCGTAGGCAGATAACAGCGGCCCCAGGATCACCAGCAGGGTGATGCATGAAAGAATGATCAGGCTAGCCAGCGCCGCCCTGTTTTTGAAGAAGCGGCGAGCGGCATCTTGCCACAGGGAGCGCCCCTTGATTTCCAGCTCACTCGCAAAGGAGGAGACGGCTTGTTGCTTGGGTTTGCTAAGCACCATATTCCACCTCAGGCTCAGTAGCGGATCTTCGGATCGATGAAGGCATAGAGAATATCCACCACCGCGTTAAAGGTGATGGTCAGGGCTCCCACCAGAATGGTCAGACCCAGAACCATGGAGTAATCCCGGTTCAAGGCGCCATTGACGAATAACTGACCGATACCCGGTAAGCCGAAGATGGTTTCAATCACCACAGAGCCGGTAATGATACCGACGAAGGCAGGCCCCAGATAGGAGACGACCGGCAGCATGGCCGGGCGCAGGGCATGGCGCAGAATGATGTGATGGAGCGGCAATCCCTTGGCCCGCGCAGTGCGGATGAAGTTGGAGTTCATGGTTTCGATCATGCTGCCGCGCATGATGCGGGCAATCGAGGAGATGTAGTACATGGTCATGCCGATCACCGGCAGGATCATGAACTGCAGATGGCCACCATTCCAGCCACCCGCGGGCAACCACTGCAAGTTGATGGCAAAAATCAGCGTCAGAACGGGCGCCAAGACAAACGAGGGCATTACCACCCCGAGCATGGCCAACGACATGCTGCCGTAGTCCACCCAGCTATTCTGTCGCAATGCCGCCATGATGCCGAGGCTCACCCCCAGCCCCAAGGCCAGCAAAAAGGCAAAGGAACCTATGGTGGCTGAAACAGGGAGTGCTTTACTCACCAGATCATTCACCGAGAAGTCTTTGTACTTGAACGAAGGACCCAAATCACCCTGCGCAAGATTGCCCAGGTAGGTCAAATATTGTTGATACACAGGCTTATCCAGCCCGTATTTTTGTTGAATGTTGGCCATGACTTCAGGTGGCAATCCACGCTCGGTCGAGAACGGGTTACCCGGTGCAAACCGCATCATGAAAAATGAAACCGTGATCAGCACCAGCAGAGTCGGAATAGCTTCCAACAGACGTTTTAGTATGAATTTTAACATATCGATTCCGGCACAGGCTTCAAGCCTCGTTTTGCCAAGCAGAAGAAACCCGCCCATAAGGCGGGTTTCTGATCATGGCTCCAGGAGACTCTTAGTGAGCAATGATATACATGTCCTTGGTGTAGAGGTTATCCAACGGGTTGTTGGGGTAACCACCGACATAAGGCTTGACCAGACGAGCAGTCACATACTGGTAGATGTTTGCCAATGGCATATCTTCAGCCAGGATAGTTTCAGCTTCGGCATACAGCTTGTTACGGGCTGCAGAATCAGAAACTTCACGGCTCTTGGCCATCAGTTCATCGTACTTCGGATTGGAGTACTTACCATCGTTGTTACCATGGGTGGTCTGTTTCAGATCCAGCATGGAAGAGGCTTCGTTGTAGTCGGCGATCCAGCCAGCACGGGCCACATCAAAGTTGCCACCTGACTTGGTTTCCAGGTAGGTTTTCCACTCCTGGTTCACCAGCGCCACATCAACACCCAGAGTCTTCTTCCACATGGCGGCAACGGCAACCGCGACCTTCTTGTGGTTTTCACTGGTGTTGTACAGCAGTTCAAACTTCAGCGGATGCGCTTCGTCGAAACCAGCTTCTTTGAGTAGCTTCTTGGCTTCTTCGTTGCGTTGTTCCTGGGTCAGCTTGGCATAAGCCGGAGTTGCCGGTACGAAACCGTCCACGAAGTCCGGAACCAGACCATAGCCAGGTTTTTGACCTTGACCCATCACGGAATCGGCAATCACAGCACGATCGATGGCGAAGGCCAGTGCTTTACGCACACGGACATCATCAAACGGCTTCTTCTTGCAATTGAATTCGTAGTAGTAGGTACCGACGTAACCGGTGACACGAACTTCATCCGGACGCTCTTTTTGCAAGCGCTTGAATTGTTCGATCGGGGTTTCATAAGTCATTTCGACTTCACCCGCCAGATAGCGGTTCATATCCGCATTCTGAGACTGGATCGGCAGGTAGGTGACCTTGTTGATGGTGGTGTTCGCATCATCCCAGTAAGTCTTGTTGCGCTCGAGAACGATCTTCTCGTTCACAACCCACTCTTTGAGGTTGTATGCGCCGTTACCCACCAGGTTGCCTGGTTGAGTCCACTTATCACCAAACTTCTCGATGACTTTTTGTGGCTCTGGATAAACGGTGGTGTGTGCCATCATGCTGACGAAGTAGGAGATTGGCTTCTCCAGAGTCACTTCGAAGGTATGATCGTCAACGGCTTTGACGCCCAGCTCTTCCGGCTTGACCTTACCATTGATCACGGCGGTGGCATTCACGATACCGGGAGTTTCCAGGTACCAGGAATAAGGAGAGCCGGTCTTCGGATCCACCACGCGGCGGAATGCATAGACGAAATCGCCAGCAGTCACAGGATCACCATTGGACCACTTGGCATCTTTGCGCAGATAGAAGGTGTACACCTTATTATCTTTGGTTTCCCAACGTTCAGCGACGCCAGGGCGAACTTCACCGTTCGGGCCTGTGGTCACCAGACCTTCATACAGGTCACGTTGAATGTTGGATTCGACAGTTCCTTCTGTCTTGGCCGGATCCAGGGTTGCTGGCTCGGCACCGTTACCTTTCACTAATTCTTGAACTGGCGCTAACTTGACGTCTGCCTTGCTCAAAGGCTTGGCAGCCTCTTGCTTGGCAGCAGGAGCTGCTACTTTTGGTTCTGCTTGTTGTGGCTGTCCACAGCCCCACAGCAGGATGGAAGTAGCAACCGCCATTGCGAGCGCTTTTTTATTATGAGTCATGTCCTTACTCCGTATCAGATTGTCCTTGTCGAACTGACCGGCCACAAATGAGCCGAAGGTCAATATTCGAACCAATGAATAATTCCCTGACATGAGTAAGAATGCAATAGATTTTATGGGGATACGCAGGAATGACGGGGCGTTTACAATCCATTTACCCTGATATGCAGAGTAAATGAATAGTTATCGAGCAAATGCTCATTTCTGGTGCTGGGTATGCACCAAATTACATCAACCCGGGGAACATATGTTTCAATCCAGCCACCATGATCTCGATGCCCAACGACATCATAATCAAGCCCATGATCCGGGTGACAACGTTAATTCCCGTTTTGCCCATCACACGGAACAATAATGGCGCTGCCCGAAAGACTAACCAAGAGAAGAGTGAAAAAACCACAACCACTAAACTCAAACCAAACAGCTGACTTGGCGTATGAAATTGGCTGGAGTAGACAATCGTTGAACTAATCGCCCCTGGCCCGGCCATCAGGGGAAGTGCTAGCGGCACCACAGCGATGGATTCTTTGGCGATGCTCTCGCCTTTCTCTTCCTTGTTATGCTTCACCTCCCCCAGCTTGCCCTGCAGCATGGACCAGGCAATCAAGGTGATCAGCGAACCACCGGCAATACGGAACGACGCAATAGAGATACCAAATACATCCAAAATAACCTGGCCACCGAACATCGAGACCCACAGGATCACCATCACCGCAATATTGGCGGTAGTGTTGGTTTTCATCCGCTCCTGCGAGCTCTGATGACTGGTCAGGCTGACAAAGACCGGCAACAGGCCGAGGGGGTTGATGATAGCCACCAAACCGATAAAAAACTTCAGATAGAGCGAAAAATCCAGATGTTCCATAGCAGGCTCGGCATGTTGAAAACCAACGAACTAAATTATATACGCTTTTGAAGCGCGGCGATTATCCAGAACCCAGGATAAAAGGCCAATCAATAAAATTAATCCTGGCCAGCCACATTAGTTTTTTTCATTTAGAGCGCTTGAATTCTGTTCAAAAAACGAATTCCAGCCTCTCGGCAGAGACTCGCACCATCGGCGATCTTTAATCAGGAACATGAATATAACCAACGAGTTAAAATTGTGCATCCACTCAGCGAGCGTTTCGGCTGCCTGCTCATGAGCGACCATATGGATGCCATGCGAGCCCTTAAGGCGCTAAAACTCAGTATCCTTACTTTAGGCAAGACCATTTACCAGCCAAGCAATCGTAACAAGAGGTGAAACAAAATTTCTTTTGTCATTTTACAACAATTGACATGGATCAAGTTGGGCAGGGAAAGCTGCTCCTATAATCCAGTTCGAAAATTGTTTCCTAAGCGACGTAGATAGGAAAATTGTCGTGAAGCCAGCATTGTGTATACTCGTTTTTCGCTGGTCAAACGTCATCACATCTTATTAACGCCAAACATTAGTAAACAGTTTTCAAAAACTCAGTAGGAGAAAACGCTATGGCAGTATCAAACCTTGCCGAATTGGACGAGCTGGTTGCTCGTGTTAAGGAAGCGCAACGTGTTTTCGCTACTTTCTCTCAAGAGCAAGTAGACAAAATCTTCCGTGCCGCCGCTCTGGCTGCCAACAATGCCCGTATTTCGCTGGCCCAGATGGCTGTTGCTGAATCCGGCATGGGTATCATCGAAGACAAGGTTATCAAGAACCACTTCGCCTCCGAGTACATCTACAACAAGTACAAAGATGAAAAGACCTGCGGCATTCTGAGTGAAGATGACGAGTTCGGTACCGTCACCATCGCCGAGCCGGTTGGCATCATCTGTGGTATCGTTCCGACTACCAACCCGACTTCAACTGCAATTTTCAAGTCTCTGATTGCGCTGAAGACTCGTAATGCCATCATCTTCTCCCCGCACCCACGTGCCAAGAACTCCACCAATACCGCTGCCAAGCTGGTACTGGATGCAGCGATTGCCGCCGGTGCTCCGGCTGACATCATCGGCTGGATCGATCAACCGTCTGTTGAACTCTCCAACGCGCTGATGAAGCATGCTGACATCAACCTGATCCTGGCCACCGGTGGCCCAGGCATGGTGAAGGCTGCTTACTCCTCTGGTAAGCCGGCTATCGGTGTGGGTGCTGGTAACGTACCTGTTGTTATCGATGAAACTGCCGATGTGAAGCGTGCTGTTGCTTCTATCCTGATGTCCAAGACCTTCGACAACGGTGTGGTGTGTGCTTCTGAACAAGCCGTTATCGTCGTTGACAGCATCTACGAACAAGTGAAAGAGCGTTTTGCCAGCCACAAGGGCTATGTTCTGTCCAAGGACGAAGCCGACAAGGTTCGCAAGATCATCCTGATCAACGGCGCCATGAACGCAGCCATCGTGGGTCAACCAGCCACCAAGATTGCCGATATGGCCGGTGTCAAGGTTCCGGCTGATACCAAGATCCTGATCGGTGAAGGTGTCAAGGTCTGCGAAGAAGAAGAATTCGCTCACGAGAAACTCTCCCCGACTCTGGGTATGTTCCGTGCCAAGAACTTTGAAGAAGCCGTCAGCATGGCGTGTGACATGGTGGATCTGGGTGGTATCGGCCACACTTCCGCTCTGTACACCGACCAGGACATCAATGCAGACCGCGTGAAGTACTTCGGCGACAAGATGAAGACTGCACGTATCCTGATCAACACCCCTACCACCCACGGTGGTATCGGTGACCTGTACAACTTCGCGATGGCCCCGTCTCTGACGCTGGGTTGTGGCTCATGGGGTGGTAACTCTATCTCCGAGAACGTTGGTCCGAAGCATCTGATCAACAAGAAGATGGTCGCTAAACGGGCTGAAAATATGCTGTGGCACAAACTTCCAAAATCTATCTACTTCCGTCGTGGTTCCCTGCCAATCGCTCTGAGCGATCTGGAAGGCAAGAAGCGCGCTATGGTGGTCACCGACCGCTTCCTGTTCAACAACGGTTACACCGATGAACTGGTACGCTTGCTGAAAGGCATGTCCATGGAAGTGGAAGTATTCTACGAAGTAGAAGCCGACCCGACTCTGTCCATCGTTCGTAAGGGCGCCGAGATGGCCCAATCCTTCAAGCCGGACGTGATCCTGGCTCTGGGTGGTGGTTCACCGATGGATGCCGCCAAGATCATGTGGGTGATGTACGAACATCCGAACACCGCCTTCGAAGATCTGGCCATGCGCTTCATGGATATCCGCAAGCGTATCTACAAGTTCCCGAAAATGGGTCAGAAGGCCGAGTTGGTTTGTATCACCACCACTTCCGGTACCGGTTCTGAAGTTACTCCGTTCGCCGTAGTAACTGACGATGCCACTGGCGTGAAGTACCCGCTGGCTGACTACGAACTGACTCCGAACATGGCTATCGTTGACGCCAACCTGGTTGCCAACATGCCGAAGTCCCTGTGTGCGTTCGGTGGTGTTGATGCCGTGACTCACGCCATGGAAGCCTATGTATCCGTTATCGCTAACGAATACTCAGACGGCCAAGCCCTGCAAGCCCTGAAGATGCTGAAGGAATACCTGCCTTCCAGCTATCACAATGGCAAGGCTGACATGGTTGCTCGTGAGAAGGTTCACAATGCCGCTACCATCGCTGGTATCGCATTCGCCAACGCCTTCCTGGGTGTGTGTCACTCCATGGCTCACAAGCTGGGTGCCGAGTTCCACATTCCGCACGGCTTGGCTAACGCCCTGCTGATCTGCAACGTGATCCGCTACAACGCCAACGACAACCCGACCAAGCAGACTGCGTTCTCTCAGTATGACCGTCCGCAAGCTCGTCGTCGTTATGCCGAAGTTGCTGACCACTTGGGTCTGACTGCAGCGGGTGACCGCACTGCCGCCAAGATCGAGAAGCTGCTGGCATGGCTTGACGGCCTGAAGAAGGAACTGGACATCCCGATGTCCATCCGTGAAGCAGGCGTACCGGAAGAGAAGTTCCTGGCCAAGGTTGATGCCCTGTCCGTTGAAGCTTTCGATGACCAGTGCACCGGCGCCAACCCGCGCTACCCGCTGATCAGCGAACTGAAGCAGGTTCTGCTCGACTCCTACTATGGCCGTCCTTATGTTGAAGGTTCTGCTGTTGTAGTTGAAGCCAAAGAAGAAAAGAAAGAAGAAGGTAAGAAGAAGAAGTAATTCTTCCCTTTATTACCCGTGAATAGGAAGGCCCGCACATTGTGCGGGCCTTTCTTTTGCCTGCAAGCCACAGATTTGCTAGTTTCATCAGATATGGCTGGAGGAATTAATGAGCGATATATCAGTCCCAATTGCTGACTTACGTGTAGGGCATTACGTCAAACTACCGCTGAGTTGGAAACAGCATCCGTTTTTATTCAGCTCATTTCGCATCAAGGACGAGTCGCAGCTGCAGATCATTCAGAACATCGGGTTGCGCGAGATCATCGTCGATCCAGATAAGAGCACAGTGGAAGTCATTATCACCCCCGTGGTGGCAGAAGTGGCCCCTGCAGCTCCCGATCTCGAGCAGAAGCCTGATCCCCAGAAAATCGAACAGCAACAATTGCGGCGCTCGATTCGTAGTTCGGAGAAAGCCTTTACCAATTCGGTATCGCCGCTGCGTGAATCGCTATCCCAGTTGAACTTGAAGCCGGATGAGGGACTTGGCACAGTCGCCGAGCTGGTACGCAATGCCGGACTCCATCTAAGCCAGCAGGAGGGCCCCGTTGGCTTTCATCTGGTACGCATCGTCAATCAAGCCGATAGTCTGTTACTGCATAGTCTGAATGTGGCGTTTATCGCCATGCTAATCGCCAAAGAAGCTGGCTGGAGCCCGCTTGAAATCGAGGATGCCGGTCTTGCTGGTTTGGTACATGACATCGGTGAAATCAAGATCCCGAGCCAAATTACCCGCAAGCGCACCGAGCTCAGTAAAGCGGAGGTCAATTACCTGCGGATGCATGTGCAATATGGCTACGAGCAATTGACCAGCTTGAATGCCTTCTCACTGAAAGTCCGGCAAGCCGCGTATCAGCACCATGAGCGGCTGGATGGCTCTGGCTACCCGCAAGGGCTCAAGGGCGATCAACTGGACCCGCTGTCGCGCCTTATTGCCGTCGTTGACAGCTTTGATGAGCAATTGCACCCGCGCAACGCGACCCGCCCCGGGATCCCCAATCAAATTATCGCGGGACTCTTCAAACGCGCGAACAAGCAGCTCGACAGTGGCTTTATGCAGCTGCTCATCAAAGTCATGGGCGTCTATCCTCCCGGCAGCCTAGTCTTGCTCAGCGATGGCACCCTGGCGCTAGTGATGTCCAGTGAGCCCAGCTCCCCTCTCAAGCCCTGTGTCCTGCCATTTACCAAAGGTAGAGTCCAGGAGGGAGTCGATCTGATTAACCTGAAGGATGACGACAGGACGATCACCAAAGTGGTGGATTTTGAGGAGCTAACCCCACCCCAGCGGGAGTTTTTTAGCCTCGGCAAACACTACTGTTATTATTTTTCTACCTTTACGCCTCCGGAGGCAGAGGCGGTAGCTCCCGAATAAGCCACTGCATTGCGAATTGCTTACACCGAGCAAAAGAACAAGGGGGCTAAGCCCCCTTGGAAATACCAAACCTTAATAGTTAATAGCGAAACCGCATCACCAACTCTTTAAGGTGGTGGCCGGTATCCGCCAGATCCCGGGTCGTCAACTCCGACTCTTCCGCCGCCAGCGACAGCTGTTCGACAATGTGCTGGATGGCAACCAGGTTGCGGTTGATCTCTTCGGATACCGCATTCTGCTCCTCGGCTGCGGTCGCAATCTGCAAGTTCATATCATTGATGGTATCCACTGCTGCCGCGACGCCATCCAGAGAATGGGATATCTGGGCGGTTTCGTGCACCGTGTGTTTGCTGTGCTCTTGACTGGTGTTCATCACCTGCACCGCCTCGGACACGCCAGCCAACAAACGTTGCAGCATATTATTAATTTCCAACGTACTCTGCTGGGTTCGTCCGGCCAGGGAACGCACTTCATCGGCAACCACCGCAAAGCCTCGGCCTTGCTCTCCGGCGCGAGCAGCCTCAATGGCGGCATTGAGCGCCAGTAGATTGGTTTGCTCGGCAATGCTGCGGATCACCTCGACCACAGAGCCGATCTTGCTGGTCTCCTGCGCCAACTGTTCGATGACCTGAGAGGCTTGATCGACTTCACTGACCAGTTCGTTGATACTCCGTGAGGCCGTAGCGACAACACCTCGAGCGGCTGCCGCTTCATGGCTAGCAGCTGAGGTGGCTGTAGCCGCATTCGCCGCACTGGAGGCCACTTCTTGCGCCGTAGAACTCATCTCGGTGACCGCGGTGACCACCTGTTCGGTTTCGCGACGGTGACCTTGCATTTGCTGGATAAACTGGCCGGAAGAGGCCTTGAGCCGCTCCGAGACTTCAAATACATGCTGGCTGGTAGTACCGACTTGCGCCACCACTCCCTGCACTCGCTCCACGAAGTGGTTGAATGCACGACTCAGCTCCCCTACTTCATCCTTACTGGTGCTGTGCAAACGTCGGGTCAGATCCCCCTCGCCATGCGCAATATCATCCAATGCATGCACGACTGCCTCCAGAGGCTGGGAGATCCGGTTACCAATAATCGCCGTTACCCCGGTGGTAAACAGTAGAACCAAGAGTGAGATCAATAAATTTCGTTGAATAGCCGTATGTAATTCTTGCTCGGCAATCGTCCGTTGTGCAGCCAATTGGGCTTCAATATCGTCGATATAGAATCCGGTACCTACAATCCAGTTATATTTATCCAGCGCTTTGCTCAAGCTCAGCTTGGCGACTGCTTTATTCACCGAAGGCTTATGCCATTGGTATTGGGTATAACCATCACCGGAACGTGCCGCAGCAATAATGTTTTGTATGAATAATTTGCCATCGGCATCTTTCAGATTGGCCAAATCTTTGCCTTCTAGTTCCGGTTTTGGACCGAGAACTTGGTTGACACCATTGAAGTCATAGACGAAAAAATAGCCATCCGCATCATAGCGCAAATCGCGCAAGACACTCTTCACTCGCTCCCGATTTTCGGGAGTGTCCGCGTCCTGATAAATTTTCCTGATTACCACCATGATTCAGCCCTTCAGAACTACACTTAAAGGGTTCTGTTCTGGAGGGTTAAATCATGGCCAGAAACA
>NZ_BAAGVN010000335.1:0-26341 GCF_054780855.1 Pseudaeromonas pectinilytica | reverse complement strand
TGAAACTGGTCAGGATCGGCTGTCGAACGGCTCCAATGCCACAACGCCTGTTGAAGCTGGCTGAGTCTCGATGGTAATCAGGTAGCCAAATGCGACATTAATGCATGCTCATCACCAAATTCCTCGACGAGTATTGACTCAAAGTTACTAAGGCTAGCCTGGCACTCACCGCTAATAGCTAAGTCTAAAGCTGGTAAATTACGATGCTCAATTTTATTTCTTAAACCGATTAAAAAATCCAAATTTGACTTTTCGGGGCATGACACACCTTTCCAATAGTTATCAATACAAGTGGATAATTCCCAAGCCTTTTTCTCTCCGTCCTTTAGAACTGGTAGGCCCTCCTCATCTACGTAATTATAGGCCAACATCTTTTTTTCAAAAATTGCATGAAACAATGAAGTCCAAGCGATAACGATGTTAACAATAAACCCATATGTTTTGAACGTTGTAAAAGGATTATTGTATGTAGCCACCGCCAATAGCGCAAACTCTTTAGCTTTACCAAGTAATATACCTTTAGTTGACATATCTGCTACATCTTGCAGCTTTTGACTGTGAACAAGCCTAAATTCATCTTTACTAAGAAATCTAATCCCTGATGTGGAGTATTGACCTTCATCATTTTCAATATATTGATGCCACCGTTTAGAGGGATAAGTTCTGCATGTATCGACTTTCCAACCAGTAGCATCAGCAAGATTCTGAATTGTAAATACCTCTCCAGATATCTCTTTTTCCATAAGAAAATCATATGCCAAATCGACCTGATCATACTTTGACATTTCACGCCCCTTACATTTAATGAAAAGTATATCGATACACTCAGATGGTAGAATTATCACTACTATTCAGGATCAGAGTAGTGTTTTACCGAAACCACATCTCGCAGAGTATTCAAAAAAACCATCCAGAATTATGCGTTAAATCAAATAGCCTCAAATAAAAGTGACCAAGAGTGAATAAACGTATCGAGTTATGTTTGAACAAGGCGCTGGCAGTTGGGCGATAAGCTGACCGTGGGCGGCAGGGATGCCGCCGCCGAGCTTACAGGGACGTATTTACAGCGGGTCGGCGTTCGGCCAGCTGACAACGCGGAAACCAGTAAGCAGTAAGCAGTAAGCAGCACGGAAATATCCCGCTATGACACCTCCGCTGCTTTTGTCTATTACTCGCGACTTGCCTATTTCCTACCGGATCCAATCACTCGAACGGTATTAGCCAAATACCCGCACGGCGCTGCCTTGGTATTGGGCCAGGTAGCGGCGGACCGCTTCGATGGCGTGTCGCACCTTGGCCGGTTGCGCCTCCCGGCTGGAGGTGACGGCGTAGAGATTGACCTCGGGCAGGTGCCAGTCCGGCAGTACCCGCACCAGCTTGCCGGAGGTAAGAGCCTCCTGCACATCGAACTCGAAGCGATGCAGGATGCCAAATCCCGCCTCGTTGAGCTGACCCAGAGTCTGAGATTCGTTGCACTGGATGCGACCGTTAAGCTCCAGTACCTGCTGCTCACCGCCCTCATGGGTAAAGGGAAATGAGGTCGGATTGGCGCGACTGGTGAGGATCAGCATCTGGTGCTGATGGAGATCTTCCGGCACCACCGGATGCCCCATGCGCTCCAGATAAGCCGGGCTGGCGCACAGTACATAACGCAGCGCGGCCAGATTGCGCGCCACCAGACTCGAATCCTCGGCCGGCCCCAGGCGAAACGCCAAGTCAATGCGATCGCTGATGAGATCCACCGGTTCGTTGGTGGCAATCAGCCGCAGCCCCAGTTGGGGAAACTCCTGCAGCATGGGCGCCAGAGCCCGGGTCAGATGGGCGCGGGCAAAGAGGATGGTGCTGGCGATGCGCAGCTCGCCCAGAGGCGCCTCACGCTGGGCCAATAGCCGTTGCTCGGCCTGACGGGCGGCCGCCAGCATATCCCGACAGCTCTCGTACACCCCTTCCCCGGCCGCGGTCAGCGTCAGCTTACGAGTCGAGCGGTGCAGCAGCACCACACCGGTTTCACTCTCCAGCTGGCGGATCTGCTGACTCACCGCCGAGGGGCTCATCTCCAGTTGGCGCGCGGCCGCCGTCATGGAGCCGGACTCCACCACATGGGCAAACACCAACAGTCGTTTGATATGGGCCATTATTAACCACCGCTTAATACTGAATGAACAAATGAGCCATAGATGGGGCATTATTGAAGCGAGTATCATAAAACGCAATGCGATAGCGCTTATCCGGCCCGATGCGGTCAGCCCGGAGTCCTTACTTGCTACAAAACCCGTCGTTCGATGCCCGATCCGCGATCCAGATCCTTGCTACCACTATGCGGACTTTGTCTGTCGTCATGGAGCCCACGTTTTGCTAAAAAGCCCTATGTTCGAACTCCTGTTCTCGCTCAAGACCTTTACCGCCGCCATGCTGGCGCTCTATCTCTCCATGGTCTTGGGGCTCGATAACCCGACCTGGGCCATGATGTGCGTCTATATCATCGCCCAGCCGTTCTCGGGCATGGCGCTGGCCAAGGGCGTCTCGCGGCTGCTCGGCACCCTGTTCGGTGCCATCGCCTGCATGATCCTGCTGCTGGCGCTGCATACCGCACCTGTGCTGCATATGCTGGCTCTGGCGCTCTGGCTGGCCTGCTGTCTGGCGCTCTCCTTGCTGGAGCGCAGTGCCTACAGCTACGCCTTTATGCTCAGCGGCTATACGGCGTTGTTTATCTCCTTGCCCTATGTGGATAGTCCCCTGAGCATTGTCAACGTGGTGTTGGCGCGGGTGGAGGAGATTGGGCTGGGCATCATCTGCTATATGGCCATCGACCTGCTGGTGTTCCCGCGCAAGAGCCACGGCCTCTATCTATCGACTCTTGCCCGCGCCCAACAACTCATCGCCAGCTGGCAGCAGGCGATTGCTGACCAGCCCACAGAGCACCATATCGAGCTGCGGCAGAGTCTGTTGCAGTGCCTGCGCCAATGCGACGATCTGCGCCAGCAGGCGTTGCGAGACTCCCACCGTCTGCGCGGCCACGAAGCGCTGCTGCTGGAGCTGCAATGTCAGTTGCAGCAGCACTTCTCCTTGCTGGTTTCCAGCGAAGAGCGGCTTTGTCAGCTCGCATCCCCCTTGCCTGAGTCGTTGCAACGCCAATTGACGCAACTGGCCAGTGGCACCCCGCTGCACTGTGATTCGCTGGCTGGAGAGGCTGACAGCACAACGCAACGAGATGATCCTCACTTCAACCAGGACAGCCTCAACGAGCTGATACCGCTGCTGGGCCGCAGTTGTCAGCAGATTGCTGAATTGATGCGCTATCTGGACCATGTTCCCACCTATAAGAGCCGGACCCTGCGCTTTGCCTACCATCAGGATCCGGCCCAGGCCCTGCTGATTGGTGCCGTAGCCGCCGCTTCGGTACTGGTCGCTGCCAGCTTTTGGTACTTCACCGGTTGGAGCGATGGCTACGTGGCGGTGATGATCACCGGCGTGGTCTGCTCGCTGTTTGCCAGCGCCGATAACCCGCTGGTTCCGGCCAAGGGCTTTTTTATCTTTAATCTGTTGGCTCTGCCCATTGCCATGCTCTACCTGTACGGCATTTTTCCACTGCTGAGCGATTTTACCAGCCTGGTACTGGCGCTGGCCCCCGCCTATCTGCTGGGCGGTTATCTGATGGCCAAACCCGCCTCGGCTCCCATCGCCATCCCGCTGGTGCTGGGCACCACCGTCTTGCTGACCATCAGCAACAACGCCAGCACCACGCCGATTGCCCTGATCAACATGGGCGTTGCCCAGCAGATCGGCATGGGGCTACCCCTGTTGATGATGGGAATATTGCGCCGCATCGGCCGTGAGGCCGCCAGTCAACGCCTGGTGCAGGCCTTGGAGCGGCAACTCATAGCCGCCGCCCGAGGCAGTGCAGGCAGTCGCAGCGAGTTCGAGAGCCGTCATCAGGAGCTGATGCACGGCTTGATCCTGCGCGCAGGCAGCCAGAGCGAGAGGGTAACCCAAGCCTGTGGTGCCAGCTTGCGACTGGGACTGGCCCTACTGCATCTTGGCCCGCTGCAGGCCAGTTTGTTGCCCCATGGCCGCACCGCATTGCAACAGGCCCGCGAACAGATTGCCGAGTTTTTCACCTTGAAACCGGAGGCGCGCGCCACAGCCTTTGCCCCACTGCAGGTCACCTTGCGGCGGACGCTCTGGTATCTGACCCATCCGGCCGGTGCGGCCAGCCGCGAGATAGAGCTGCGCTTTGCCGCCGTGCTGCAGGCCTTTGAGACCTATCCCGACTTTTTTGCCCCATCTTCTCAACCGACACTGTTACCGGAGGTCGCGAGCCATGCATGAAATTGATCTGGGCGGACTCTTCTTCCCACCCTTGCTGCTGTGTGGGGCCCTCGCGATACCGCTGACCCTGCTGTGCAGCCGCCTGTTGGGATCATGGGGCGCCTACCGTTGGCTCTGGCATGCCCATCTATTTAATTGCGCCCTGTTTGTGGTGCTGACCGTGCTGCTGCGTCAGCTGCTGTTTGTCATTGGATAATAAGAGACACCTATGAAAATCCTTCACTTTTTACCCCGTGTGGTGGCCACTCTGGCCATGGTGGCGCTTGCCCTGTTTTTGGGGATGCACCTCTGGCACTACTACATGGAAGCGCCCTGGACCCGGGATGCCCGGGTACGCAGCGAGGTGACCCAACTAGCCGGAGACGTCTCGGGCCTGATCAGCGAGGTGCGGGTGCGGGATAATCAGCATGTGCAGCGCGGCGAACTGCTGTTTCGCATCGATCCGGCGCGTTATGTGCTCGCCGTCGAGGTGGCCAAGGCCAATCTGCAGAGTAGCCGCCTGCTGATGGCACAAAAGCAGCGCGATGCCTCCCGGGCCGACCGGCTGCAAAGCGCCCTCTCCCAGGCGGCCAAGGAGCAGGCTATCGCCGATGCCGATGTGGCCAGCGCCAACTATCAGCAGGCCCAGGTGCTGCTGGCCCAAGCCAAACTGGATCTGGATCGCACCGAGGTGCGCGCCCCCTGCGAGGGTTATGTCACCAATCTGGATCTGCATGTCGGCGCCTATCTGCATGCCGGTACCGCTGTAATGGCGCTGGTACATGCCGATGGCTTCTATGTGGCGGGTTACTTCGAGGAAACGCGCCTTTCGCGGATCCAGCCCGGCGCCCAGGTGCGTATCGAGCTGATGGGGGTATCAACGCCGCTGAGGGGCACGGTCGCCAGCATTGCCCGCGGCATCCAGGATCGGGAGTTATCCGGCAGTACTGGGTTACTGGCCAACGTCAACCCGACGTTCCAATGGGTTCGGCTGGCCCAACGCATTCCGGTGCGCATCGAGCTGGCGCCTCTGCCTGCCGGTGTGCATCTGGTGGCCGGGCAAACCGCCAGCGTGGAGATCATAGAGCCGGACACGCCTCCTGCCACCAGCCACGAGTGAATCAGAGCCAGCGGATCATATCGTCGTTGAGCACGCCTTGCGGCCACTCGAAGCTGTCGAGGCGATGAAAGCCGTGGCGCAGATAGAAGTGCACGGCACGGCGGTTGGCATCCTGTACCCCGCCCATCAGCACCACCGCCTGGCGTCCCAGTTCACTGCACAGATGCAGCCCCTGCTTGAGCAGCGGAGCGCCCAGCCCCAGGGATTGCCAGCCTTCGGCGATCACAGGCGCCAACGACACACAGAGCGCCGGATCGTACTCAATACCGTAGCGGTTGAAGCGCTCCTGTTCATGGGGCGCCAAGCCCATCTGCAGGATGAGATAGCCCAGCACTATTTCCTCATCCCCACTCTTATCCAGCAACAGCAAGCGCAGCGTCTGGCTCGGATCCAGCTCGGCCACTAGCTGTTGACCATGCTGCCACTCCAAGCCATGAGGCGCGAAAAAGCGCCGTGTGTCATGGGATAGACCTGTTAAAAACTGCGCAAACACCGCCTCGTCCCGAGGTCGCAACGGCCGAATCAAGCGCAGCCTGCCATGAGAATCACGATACCAAGCTTCGGCAAAGGGCGTATAAGTTAGATCAGCAAACGGCAGGGACATAGCCAGTCTCCATAATAAGTATTCGCAGCAGTCGACGCCAAACGTGGCGGGAGTCTTCTGACAAGCCTAGGTCAGATATCCAAAGCTACCTGAGGCTAGATCCCGAATTCCGCCTCTTGCTCTGTGTTGGTAGCCTCTGACCCGTACTGGCCGAAAGTCTTCGAGATTCAAACATCCGTCGATCTTGACTACTATTCTAGGGTCCAGCGGGTCATGCAAAGCAGTTAACATCATAACGTCAGTACCGCAGGGATACCCCTCAAACACAGGGATAACACTCAGCACAGGGATAACACTCAGCACAGGGAGCGCGCGAATGAATGTGTGGTCTGGCCGCCTGAACTTCCGGCGTATATCGCCTTGGCTCTCTATCACGCTGCTAGGGCTGTTTCTGACCTCGCCGCAACTGCTTACCACCTGTTTGGGTGGCCACGATATTTATCATCACCTGATCTTCAGCTATCACTTCAGCGAGCAGTTGCTACAAGGTGAACTGTACCCCCGCTGGCTCACCCACATGAACGGCGGCTTTGGCAGCCCAACCTTCTTCTTCTATCCTCCATTGCCCTATTACCTGACGGCGCTCTTTTCCTGGATACCCGAGTACAACCTGCTGGGCTGCCCCCCCCTGGCGCTAAGCATCAGTCTGGCGCTGATCCTCTCCGGCATGAGCGCCTACTACTGGCTCCGGGAATTGACCGCCGCCCGCTATGCGCTGGGGATAGCCATGCTCTACATGGTGCTGCCCTATCACTTGCTGATCGATCTGTATGTCCGCTTCTCGTTTGCCGAATTCTGGTCTTTCGCCTGGATGCCATTGATCCTGTACTGCAGCAAGCGGATTAGCCGGGGGGAGCCCCATGGGGTGGTCGGTCTCGGGATCAGCCTGGCCTTACTGATCACCACGCACCTCCCCACCTTACTGATCTTTTTACCGATCCTGGTCGGCTACAGCTTGGTGGCTTGCGGCAGCACGCCTCGTCTCATCGCCTGGGCGCGCAACGGGCTCGGGATAGTGCTAGGGATAGGTCTGGCCGCCATCTACTGGCTACCGGCCATGACGACACAGGAATATGTGTCGATGCCCAGCATGTATGTCGGCTTCCTGCACTACAGCAACAGCTTCCTCTCGAGCTGGCCGACCCTGGAGCGGGGTTGGACCTTTCGCCGCTACCTGATGGTCATCACAGTCGGTACCAGCCTGCTTGGCGTCCTGGCCTGGTGGTGGAGTCGCCGCTATCTGGCACCAGAGGTTCGCCACGAGAGTCGCTACTGGCTCGTGGTTGCCGTCTTGTCACTGGGCATGACACTGCCCTGGAGCAAACCGATCTGGGATCTGCTGCCGATGTTGCAAAAGGTGCAATTTCCGTGGCGTTTCAATGCGGTGCTGACAGTCGCCGCCATCACGCTGTTTGCCTTTGCGGCAACCACATTGCGCACCCTGGTGGTTCATGGCCGTAGCTATGTGATACGGAGCTGGGCGCTGCTACTGGCCACCTTGCTGCTCACCCAACTGGCGGTCGGCATCGAGCCCTTGTTCTTCGATCGGCTCACCGCCAGTGATGTCCAAAAAGCACTACAAGTTTCACGCAGCCCACTGGAGTACCGTCCACGCTGGGTTCCCATCGACCAGTTCAGCAAAGAGAGCGTCAATCGTCTTGGCGCATCAACGCCGCAAGTCCAGAGTGATCAGTCGGCATTGCGCTGGCAGATGATAGAGTGGGCTCCACGCCAGATCCGCATGAGCATCTCGACACCAGCGGCTGGCACCCTCACGCTGCACCAGTATTACTATCCGGGCTGGGTCGCACATAGTGCGGGACGATCCCAGCCCTTACCCCTACAGCCATCCCCTGATGGACTGCTTCAGATTGAGGTGCCAGCGGGCGACTATGCACTGGCCATCACGCTGGCGCCGTTACCCGAAGAGCTGGCCGGTCGCTGGATCAGCGCCTGCGCCTTGCTGTTGAGCTTGCTGCTGACCGGTTATCGTTGCCGGAGTATGTGACCGCGACACGATCAGAGCGCCCATCGGCACCGATATACTCAGGGAGTTGGCACCTAGGCGTCGTGAGCCTTGCGCCAGAGCCTCAATTGTCTATATTAGCCATAACTAATATATGGGAGCCCTACCATGCCGCATGCCCGTTACCCCGCTTGTCGACTTCCGCCCCTCGGCCGATCACTGCTATTCGCACTTCTGTTGCAGCCCATTGCTTACGCCGAGCCGCTGGCCGATACGACTCCCGTTGCCGCCGAGGTTCTGACCATCCGGCAGAGCCAGCACACGGACTGGTTCGAGATGGAGGCGCGGATCGAGCCCGTCGATCAGGGCTCTGTGGCGGCGCAGACCGCAGGCCGCGTCAGTCAGATCACCGTCGACGTCAATGATGTGGTGCCCGCAGGTCAGTTGCTGATCGAGATCACCAACACCTCCCAGAGTGCCGGGTTGGATCAGGCCAAGGCAGCGCTGCAGGCCGCCGAATCCCAACAGCGGGACGCTGAGCGTCAGTTGGCGCGCATGAGCGCCCTGGTCGCCAAGGGCACCATCTCCCGGCGGGAGTATGACAGCGCCAAGACCCAGAGTGATGCCGCCATCAGTGCCGTCGATCAGGCCAAGGCGGCCCTGGTGCAGGCCAAAGAGAATCTCGGCTATACCCGCATCCTGGCCCCCTACGCCGGGATTGTCTCTGGCCGTCATGTCGCGCTGGGTGAAACCGTCTCCCCCGGCCAGCTGCTGCTGACCGGTTATGCGTTCGAGAAGATGCGTCTGGTGGCCGAACTCCCGGCACGTTTTGTCAATCAGCTGCAACCCCGGACCCAGCTGCGGGCGACACTCCCCGATGGCCAGAGTCTGCTATTGAGCCAGCATCAGCTGTTTCAATTCAGCGATCCCAAGAGTCATACCTTTACCCTGCGCGCCCTCTTACCACCGCAAGACAAACCTCTGTGGCATGCCGGCGGTTGGGCCAAGCTGGCATTGCCCCTACCGCCACGGCCCATGATCCAGATCCCCGAGACGGCTCTGCTGCGGCAAAGCGAACTCTCGGCGGTCTACCTCAAACAGGGCAATGGTTTCGTCTTGCGCCAAGTCCGGCTGGGCCGACATCTCGATGGGCAGGTCGAGGTGCTGGCGGGCTTGCGGGATGGCGAGCAGATCGCCAGCGATGCCTATCGCATCCTGAATCAACAGGGAGGCCACTATGCACCCTGATCCGTCCAACGGAGCTAACACCCCATCGCTGGGCATTGCCGGCCGTCTGGCCCAGCAGTTCCTGCAATCGCCGTTAACCCCCATGTTCGCGATGATAGGCCTGTTGCTGGGCTTGGCCGCCATACTGGTGACGCCCAAAGAGGAGGAGCCGCAAATCGAAGTGACCTTTGCCGATATCTTTATCCCCTTCCCGGGCGCAACGCCCCAGGAGGTGGAACAACTGGTGACCACACCGGCCGAGCAAGTGATCTCGGAACTCACCGATATCGATACCCTCTACTCCTTCTCCAAACCCGGCGGCGCCATGCTTATTGTCGCCTTCAAGGTCGGCAAACCGCGCCAGCAAGCCTTGGTCGATCTCTACAACCAGTTGATGTCCAACCGCGACTGGCTGCCCGCGAATCTCGGGGTCGGTGAGCCGCTGATCAAGCCAAGAGCCATCGACGATGTGCCCGTGATGGCCTTGACCCTGTGGAGCAAACAAGCCAGCACCACGGCCGAGCAGTTGACCCAAGTAGCTCACGGTCTGGAAACAGAACTCAAGCGCGTGAGTGGGACCCGGCAGATCCAGACCCTGGGCCGTCATGACAGCCAGGTCTTGGTCACGGTCGATCCGGTCAAGCTCAACAGCTTTGGTATCGACTGGCCGACTCTGACCCAGACCTTACAAACCGCTAACCAGCAACAAGCCCCCTTGAGCCTGACCCAGGACAACCGACAGGTCTCGCTGCAAGTGGGTGACTTCTTGCGCTCAGCTCAAGAGGTCCGCGATCTGGTGATCGCCAGCTATGACGGCAAACCTGTCTATCTGGCCGATGTCGCTACGGTCGAGGACGGGGCCGATACTCCGGTCGCCAATGTCTGGATGAGCCAGCAGGGCCAAATCTATCCAGCCGTGACCCTGACCATCGCCAAACAACCCGGTGTCAATGCGGTCACCCTGAATCAGGCGCTGCAAGGTCGTCTGCAGCAGGTCAAAAATGTGCTGATCCCCGATGGCGTCGAGCTCACCATAAGCCGTGACTATGGGCAGACCGCCAGCGAGAAAGCCAACACCCTGATTGCCAAGCTCATCTTTGCCACCACCGCCGTGGTGCTACTGGTCTGGCTGACCATGGGCTGGCGCGAGGCGCTAGTGGTCGGTGCCGCCATAGTGCTGACGCTGGCCCTGACCCTGTTCGCCTCCTGGGCCTGGGGATTTACCCTCAACCGGATCTCGCTGTTTGCGCTGATTTTCTCCATCGGTATTCTGGTGGACGATGCCATCGTAGTGGTGGAAAACATCCATCGTCACCAGTCCAGAGGTGGCGACTGGCGGCAAGCCATTCCCCTGGCGGTGGATGAGGTCGGCGGACCCACCATACTGGCCACCCTGACCGTCATCGCCGCCCTGCTGCCCATGGCTTTTGTCAGCGGCATGATGGGTCCCTATATGAGCCCGATCCCCATCAATGCCAGCTCCGGCATGCTGATTTCGTTGGCCGTCGCCTTTATCGTCACCCCTTGGCTGGCCTTTCATCTCTTGCGTCAACATCACCCGAAATCCCCGACTGACGCATCCCCCCCGCAAAACTGGGAGCAAAAGGCCGCTCAGGGGTTAGGCAACTGGCTGGGACTGTTTTTGCAAGGTCCAGGCGCCCAAAAAACACGCCGCAAACTAGGGTTGGTGGTGGCACTGCTCCTGCTCATTGCCATGGTGATGCCGGTGGCCGAGTGGGTGGTGTTGAAGATGCTGCCCTTCGATAACAAGTCGGAGTTTCAGGTGATGGTGGATCTGCCCGAAGGCACACCGCTGGAAAACACCCAGGCGCTCTTGCAGCAATTGGCTCATGAGCTGGAACAACAGCCCGAGGTGACCTCGGTGCAGATCTACGCCGGTACTTCGGCGCCGACCAATTTCAATGGTCTGGTCCGTCACTACTTTCTGCGCGCCAGCCCCGAATTGGGGGATCTGCAGGTCAATCTGCTAGGCAAACAGGATCGTTCCCGTACCAGCCACGCCATAGCGCGCGAAGCACGGGAGCGGCTGACGCCCCTGGCACTGGCGGCAGGCGCGCGGATCAAGGTGGTGGAGATACCGCCGGGACCTCCGGTCTGGTCGCCCATCCTGGCCGAAGTCTATGGTCCCACCCAAAGCTTGCGCGAGCAGGCTGCGGCCCAGGTGGAACAGGCTTTCCAAAACTCCGCCGATATCGTCGATATCGATGTGGACATCCCGGCACGGCAGGAGCAGTGGCAGCTGCACATCAATCGGGATCGGGCCATGGGGCTGGGTATCTCCGAAGCCAGTATCCGCAATACCCTGGTGGCCGCGATTTCAGGCCAGGATGTGACCCAACTGCACAATGCCGGTATCGAAGGGCTGGGACAGAAGTACGCCAAACCCGTGCATTTGAAGGTGGCCGATGCAGACAAGGTAAACCTGCAAGGTGTGTTGGGTTTAACTCTCCCCTCTGCCGCAGGTCACGCCGTGCCGCTGGGCGAGTTGGTCACCATCGCGATCGGCGCGAGCCCCCACCCCATCATGCATAAAAACCAGCAGCCGATGGTGATGGTCACCGCCGATATGGCGGGCCAGCTGGATAGCCCTCTGTATGGCATGGCCGAGATTGCCAGTAAGCTGACAGAGCAACATCCAGAGTGGCCGCAGACCCTGATTGATGCACCGGATGGACTCTCAGGCGTCGGCATCAAGTGGGATGGGGAATGGAAGATCACCTACGAGACCTTCCGGGATATGGGTCTGGCCTATTCGGTCGGCTTGCTGCTGATCTATTTTCTGGTGGTCGCGCAGTTCCGCTCCTATCTGGTGCCCCTCATCATCATGGTGCCAATCCCGTTGACCCTGGTTGGTGTCATGCCGGGCCACGCGCTGCTGGGAGCGCCCTTCACCGCCACCTCCATGATCGGCATGATAGCGCTGGCCGGGATCATAGTGCGCAACTCGATTTTGCTGGTGGATTTTATCAACCAGCAGCGCGCCGCTGGCATCGAGCTGGCAACGGCGGTGATGAATGCCGGTCAAGTGCGCGCCAAACCCATCATTCTTACCGCGTTGGCGGCCATGATAGGCGCGCTGTTTATTCTGGATGATCCCATCTTCAGTGGTCTGGCCATCAGCCTGCTGTTCGGGCTCTTTGCCTCCACCTTGCTGACTCTGGTGGTGATCCCGGTGCTCTATTATCTCTACCTACAGGCACAGGAGCGGCCCGTCACCACAGATCCGATGCCGGCCCCCGCCATCGCCACCGAGCGACCGGAGGGCGATCTGTAGGCGGCTGACCAGAACGGTTTGCAATCCGATATAGAACGAGGCCCCGCATTGCGGGGCCTCGAGTTATCAACGGCCAATAGCAGTGAGCAGATGGCCACTACTGACCCGGTTTGACCGTGACGAACTCTTCCGAATTCAGGGTGCCGTTGCCGTTCTTGTCGTACAACTTGATCCACTCCTCGGTGGAGCCATTGAGCTGGTGTCGCGGCATGACCGATAACTCCTTGGCATCCAGAACCCCATCCTGATTGACGTCCAGTTGATTGAAGCGGCCTTGATGCTGACTCAGGCGATGCGCATTGAACTCAGCCTCGCTGACCTTGCCATCCCGATCCGTATCCATCATCTGCATGCCCCATCCCCGGTCGGTTCCCTTGAGATAGGGACCCTGCATCATCCCCATCCCCGACCCTTGTTGGCCTCTGGGGCCCATTTGTCCCATCATGCCGCGGCCGTAGTCGCCACAATAGCTACCAAACTCCTGTGACGTCAGATAGCCATCCTTATCCTGATCCAGCACACCAAAATTGATGGCCGGGCCCTGAGCCAGAGCCAGCCCTGCGATCACCGCCAAGACTAGTCCAGCCATAATGCTGCGCGTGTTCATAGATCACCTCATCTGTATTGCTTACGCGGATCCCACGCTTCAAGTGTGGTTCACCGATGTGACAACACCCTGCCAATGGGCAGAAGAAGTGTGACCAAGTGTGTCACGGGATCTGGACTGTGCCATGAGGTATGCGAGGGAGCCCCGGCTTGATTTATGGCATGGCACTTTCAATCCGGATGGCGACCGCATCATGGCGCCAATATTCCCGATCACAATCGATAAGTTGCCCCTGCTCGTCATAGTTGATGCGGGTGATCAGCAGCACAGGCGCGTCATCCGCCAGATTCAATCCACGCGCCACGGCTCCTCGCGCCGCACCCGGCACTATCTCGAAACAGGAGCGGCCATAACGAATGCCATAGCGTTCGGCATACAGTCGGGTCAGGGATTGCTCCAGATCGCAGGCCAACAGCCCGGGAAACCGGGCAGGCAGCAAAAAATGTTCGACATAGAGCACGCTGCGACCATCCAGTTGCCGCAAGCGGTTGATTTGCAACAGGGTGCTCAAGGGCGGTAATAACAGCTGCTGGCAGAGTCCGACTGGCGCCACGATCAGACCCGCGCTTTGGACCTGGGTGGTGACCTGGCGGTTCTGCACCTCAACCATGGCCTGAAAGTGGCTCTTGTAGCGGGGATCATAAATAAAGCGCGCCGAGGCCACAAACCAGCCACGCCGCTCCTCCCGGTAAATTTTCCCCTCGGCTTCCAATGCCGCCAGTGCCTCTTTGAGGGTGATGCGGGTGGTGGCAAAACGCTCGCTCAGCTCTCGTTCCGACGGCAATCTCGTCCCCGGCTGCAATAAACCTGCGGTGATCTGCTCCAGCAGCGCCTGCCGGATCTGGGCAATTTGCGTGGTGGCCCGGGGTGTATTTTCTGGGCTAGTCCAGCTATGCATATAAGTCTCATGGAAGTCTATCTCTGGGGCATAGCAATAGCATAACCAACACCAATCCACATCAGCCGTCTGTCATACCTCGATAAATGTTCATTTAATCGTCACCTGAGTGTCATCCAGTGCCATCGATAATCAGGCATGCCAGTTGCAATGCCTTATTTGCACTGACCTAGTCCAATTCGCCAATTACCTCCGCCAACCACATCCAAAGGAACGGAAACGATGAAACAACTTACACCCTGTCTGATTGCTACTTCATTGCTCCTCACCGCCCCCGCATTTGCGGCCGATACCACGGCGTTACTGACCGCGGCCAAGGCCGAAGGGGAAGTCAACAGCGTCGGCATGCCCGATAGCTGGGCGAACTGGAAGGATACCTGGGCTGACTTAGGCCGTCTGTATGGCCTCAAGCATGTGGATACCGATATGAGTTCGGCGGAAGAGATCGCCAAATTTGCCGCCGAGAAAGAAAATGCGACGGCCGATATTGGTGATGTTGGGCACGCATTTGGCCCCATAGCAGTGCAAAAAGGCGTCACCCAGGCCTACAAACCCAGTCATTGGGATGAAATTCCCGCCTGGGCCAAGGATCCGGATGGTCACTGGATGCTGGCTTATACCGGCACCATCTCCTTTATGATCAATAAAGATCTGGTTGCCAACCCACCCAAGAGCTGGGCTGATCTGCGCAGCGGCAAATACAAGGTGACGCTGGGCAACGTCGGTGTCGCCTCCCAGGCCAACAACGGCGTTCTGGCCGCGGCTATTGCCGGTGGTGGTGATGAAACCAATCTGGAGCCGGCGCTGGAGTTGTTTGCCGATCTGGCCAAACAGGGCCGTCTCTCGCTGACCGATCCGACACTGGCCTATATCGAGAAGGGCGAAGTGGAAGTGGCGGTACTGTGGGATTTCAACGCCCTGAACTACCGGGATCAAATCGACGCCAAACGCTTTAGTGTCGTCATTCCGAGCGATGGTTCAGTGATTTCCGGCTATAGCACGCTGATCAACAAGTACGCCAAGCATCCCAATGCCGCTAAATTGGCGCGTGAATATATCCTGAGTGATGCCGGTCAAATCAATCTGGCCAAGGGTTATGCCCGTCCGATCCGTCCGAGCGTGAAGTTGCCCGCCGAGGTGGAAGCCAAGCTGATCCCGGCAGCTCAGTATGCATCCGCCAAACCGGTCAAGGATTTCGAAGCCTGGACCAATGCCGCCAAGACCCTGCCCCGCCTGTGGCAGGAAAAAGTCATGATCAATCAGCAGTAATCTCATGTCGAATAAGGTCATTTACCTCATCATCGATGGCCTGGCCTGGCAGGTAGCCCGTGACAACATGGGCTACCTGTTGGCGTTGTGTGAGGCCGGACAAGCCAGCCGCTATCAACTCGAGTGCGAGTTGCCATCCCTGTCACGCCCGCTGTACGAAACCCTGCTCACAGGGCAGAAACCCGTGCACAGTGGCATCCGCCACAATGGCGTCAACCGTCTCTCCAACCAGCTCAGCCTCTTTCATCTGGCCCGGGATGCGGGTCTCGTCACCGCGGCAGCGGCCTATCACTGGTTCAGCGAATTGTATAACCGCAGCCCCTATCAGGCCCGCCGGGATCGGATAACCGATGACGCTGCATTGCCGATCCAGCATGGCCGATTTTACCACCAGGACCATTATCCGGATGATCACCTGTTGCTGGATGCGGATGATCTACTGCGCCGCTTTGAGCCGGATTTGCTGCTAGTTCACCCGATGAACGTCGATGATGCGGGGCACAAGTACGGTCTCGACTCGCCCCAGTATCGCAACAGCGCCCGACAGTTTGATCTGTGGCTGGCGGAATATCTGCCCGACTGGCTGGCTGCTGGCTACCAAATTCTGATCACCAGTGATCATGGTATGAACAACGACAAGACCCATGGCGGCGCCTTGCCCTGTGAGCGCCAGGTCCCGCTGTTTGTGCTCGGAAACAGCTTTAGCCACAGTGCCGAGGCTCAACCGAAGCAAGTCGAACTCTGTGGCACCCTGGCCTCCCTGCTAGGACTATCCCACTCGTTACCAAGCTGCGATGCCCTATTGGCGGCACCGCGGACAACCGAGAGCGATAGCCAGGCCCCTGAGCCGCTCGTTTTCCAACAAGGAGGCCGTGATGACTGATCAGGCTCTATTGCAGCTCCCGGAGGCTACCATGCCGGCATACCGCCATACGGCCCGTAGGCGCCTGCTACGCCAACTGCGGCGAGCCATTCCCATGCTCTGGCTGTTGCCACTGTTGCTGATCCTGGGCATTTTTACCTTTGCGCCCCTAGCCTGGATCCTGCACAGCTCACTCGCCACCGAGCAGGGCTGGTCGCTAAGCCGCTTCCATGAACTGCTGACCTCGGCTTTTTATCGCCAGGCATTCGGTAACAGCCTCTACCTGTCATTTGGCTCATCGGTAGCGGGTCTCTTGCTGGCGACGCTGGGTGCCGCCTCTTTGCGTCGGGTCGGTGGTCGGCTGCGCAACTGGGTTCTGGCCGTCACCAATATGACCAGCAATATGGCGGGCGTGCCGCTGGCCTTCGCCTTTATCGTCATTCTCGGGACCAATGGCGCCATCACTCTGATGCTGCGCCAAGGCTTGGGCATCGAGAGCTTTAATCTCTACTCGATGAATGGCCTGCTGCTGGTTTACACCTATTTCCAGATCCCGCTGGCCTTGCTGCTGCTCTATCCGGCGTTCGATAACCTCAATGATGACTGGCGTGACGCCGCCTCGCTGTTAGGCGCCTCGCCGCTGCGCTATGTCTGGCATGTGGCACTGCCCGTGCTGGCCCCGGCACTGCTGGGAACCTTTATCCTGCTGTTTGCCAACAGTATGGGGGCCTATGCCAGCGCCTATGCCCTCACCTCCGGCAATTACAATCTGCTGACCATACGTATTGCCAGCATGGTGGCAGGGGATTTGTTCCTGGAGCCGGAGCTGGCGGCCGCACTCTCGGTCTTGCTGATGGGCTTGCTCGCCCTGATTGCCTGGGCCAATCAACTCTTACTACGGAGAGTCCGTCATGGCCGCTGATACCTCAGTTCACCCTACTAGTGCCCCCCTGCGCAGCCGCCGCTGGCGAACCATCCATTACCATCAGTTGGTGGTAGCGAGCTTGATGGCGTTGTTGCTACTGCCCATAGCAGCCACCCTGGTCTATTCGCTCTCCAGCCGCTGGGGTGCCACCATTTTGCCCGATGGCTTCAGTCTGGGTTGGTATCTGCAACTGTGGAGTGAGCCGAGATTCTTGGCCGCTTTTGCCCGCTCGTTGCTGGTTTGCGCTGGGACCTTGGTGCTAGCCATTGTCATCGTAGTTCCTGCCGCATTTGTGGTTTTTTACTACTATCCGAAACTGGATCGCTGGATGAATCTGCTGATCCTGTTGCCCTTTGCCATGCCACCTGTGGTCAGTAGCGTGGGATTACTCAGCCTGTATGCCGACGGCACCTTGCCGATCATCGGCACTCCCTGGGTGCTGCTGGGGTGCTATTTCACGATTATTTTGCCCTTTTTATATCGTGCCCTGGCCAATCGCTTGCAGAGTCTGGATCTGCATAGCCTGATGGAAGCGGCGCAATTGCTGGGTGCCTCGGCGCCGAGGGCCTTTCTGTGTGTCGTGTTACCCGCCCTGCGCAAGAGCCTGTTCGCCTCGCTGTTTTTATCCTTTTCGTTTTTGATGGGCGAATTCGTATTTGCCAATCTGCTGGTCGGAACCCGCTTCGAGACCTTGCAGATCTATCTATACAACATGCGCTCGACCAGCGGTCACTACACCAGCGCCGTGGTCATGAGCTATTTCCTGATCACCCTGATCCTGACCTGGATCGCGACCCGTTTTAATCGCTGAGATCAGCCCAGCTCGTCGCTGTGGTTGCCATGCCCAAAAGACCTAGGAGCCATCGATGTCGTTTTTCGAGATCCAGAATTTGAGTAAACAATATGCCGGTCGCCCAGTATTCCGAGACCTGGACCTGAACATTGCATCCGGCGAGTTCATCACCCTGCTCGGCCCTAGTGGTTGCGGTAAATCGACGCTGCTGCGCTGTATGGCCGGACTGAGCCGTCCGGATCAGGGCGCACTGTTCATGGCTGGAGAGGAGATCACCCATTTACCGCCACAAAAACGCGGCATCGGCATGGTGTTCCAAAGCTATGCCCTGTTCCCGAATATGACGGTGCAGCAGAACATCGCCTTTGGCCTGCGGATGCAGGGACTGTCGCTGAGCAAGCAGCACCTGGCGGTACAGGAGATGATAGAACTCGTCGAATTGACCGGCAAAGAGCTGGCCATGCCCGATGAGCTCTCGGGCGGCCAGAAGCAACGAGTCGCACTGGCGCGAGCGCTGGTAGTTCGCCCTCGCCTGCTACTGCTGGACGAACCCCTATCGGCGTTGGATGCCCGCATCCGCCGCCATCTGCGGGAGCAGATCCGCGCCATCCAGCAACGTCTGGGGCTGACGACTGTGTTTGTGACCCACGATCAGGAGGAAGCCCTGACGCTGTCGGATCGCATCGTGCTGATGCATGAGGGTAAAATCGTGCAAGCGGGATCGGCCGAAAGCCTCTATACCCGTCCGGCCAGCCGCTTTGCCGCCCAGTTCATCGGCCAGTACAACCTACTCACGGCTGCAGAGGCCCAGACACTACTCGGACGAACGATCGCAGGTCAATTGGCGATACGCCCTGAATCCATTACCCTACTCCCCATTACCGACAGCCAGCTCACAGGCCGGGTGCTTGATCATCAATTGCTGGGCAATGTGATCCGTTACCGGATTGACTGCCGCGGAATCATTCTCAAGGTGGATGCCCTCAATCGCGATGCGGCCACCCTGTTGCCCGCCGGTCACGAGATTGGACTGAGTGTGGCGGAACCCGAACTCTGTGAGGTTGCCTGATGGCGCTGGCGTTATTTGATCTGGATGACACCCTGCTCGATGGCGACAGTGCCACCCTCTGGTTTCACTACATGGTGGCCCATGACATAGCCCCGGCGGCCATGCTGGCCGAAGAAGAGCAGATGATGGCGCGCTACTATGCCGGTGAGCTGGAGATGGCCGATTATATGGCCTTCACCTTGCAGCCTCTGGCAGGCATGGCCGTCAGCAGGGTCGATGCGTATTGTCAGCACTTTGCCAGTACCATAGCCGCCCCGCGCCTGTTTCGTGAAGGCATGGCCCAGTTGGCCTGGCACCGGGAGCAAGGCGATGAGTTGGTGCTGATCTCAGCCAGTGGAGCGCATATCGTCCGACCCATAGCCGCCGCCTTGGGGATACCCGATGACCATGTGCTCGCCATCGAGCTGGAACAACAAGATGGCTGCTATACCGGCCAGACCTCGGGGATCTTGAGCTTTCGCGAAGGCAAGGTGACGCGGTTGAAGAGTTGGCTGGCAGCACAGGATCGGCAGGAACAAGCTCAGTACGGTTATAGCGACTCGATCAATGATCTGCCCATGCTGCGACACGTTCGCCAGCCGCGAGTCGTCAATCCAGGCGCGCCATTATTGCAAGAGGCACAGCGGCAGCAGTGGGAGGTTTTGCGTTGGCGCATACGCCAGGACGAACCGGAGATATGATAACGAGTGCGGTGATAAGCAATGACTCGCCGCAGCTTGATCATCTCGTTTCGTCATCCACCAGCAGATAGCCATTCTTACCCTGTTGTTTCACCCGGTACATGGCCTCATCGGCCTGTTGGATCAGGCGCTCGCAGCTCACCGGTCCGGTTTGCGGATAAGTAGCCAGCCCAATGCTGGCACTAACCCGAAGGCGCAGATCGGCAATGACCACAGGGCGGGCAATCACCCGCAGCAGTCGCTTGATCAAACGAACCAGATCCTGACGATTGCCGCTGCCATGGATCACGCCGATGAATTCATCGCCGCCGATGCGAGCAATCAAATCCTGCTCACGCAGGGTCATGCGCATGCGCCGCGTGATCGCGATAAGTAGTTGATCCCCGATACTATGCCCATGGGCATCATTGATCTGCTTGAAGCCATCCAGATCGATATAAGCGACGACCAGCCGTTGGGAGGTTTCGGGATAACAGCGCGCCATCAGCTCCGGCAGCTTGTCAAACAGCAACTTGCGATTGGGTAATCCGGTCAGCAAATCGTGATAGGCCTGCTGCTCCAGTTGATGCTGATACTGCTTCTTGTCGGAAATATCAGAGGCGAGGCAAACATAATGACGCGGCGTACCATGCTCGTCGGTTACCACACTGATGGTCAGTTGTTCGGCAAAAATTTCGCCGTTTTTGCGGCGATTCCACATCTCCCCGCTCCAGTGCCCCCGGCTATGGAGTGAATGCCAGAAGCTGCGGTAAAACTCCGCATCCTGATAACCCGATTGCAATAGCTTTGGATTGCGCCCCATCACCTCGTCAGCGGTATATCCGGTCATATCACAGAATGCCTGGTTGACTTGTACAATACAGCCCTCGGTATTGGTGATCAGAATGGCCTCACGGGCTGCCGTCAAGACACTAGCCGCCAAGCGCAGCGCCTCTTCATCACGCCGCTGGGCAGTAATGTCCTGCAATGTGGAAATGACGGCATAGGGGCGAAGATCATCCGGATGGAATAGCGGCTGACAGTTGACCCGTAACCAGATGATCGCCTCTTGCCCTCGTTGCACTCCCATAATGGCATCCCGTATCGGATGCCCTGACGCCAGACACCGGCAGACCGGGTGTTCATCCAGGGATAATGGCCGCCCATCCTCCTGAAGCCGTTGCCAGTTCGCGCCACTCAAGGTGCTGCCGATAAAGGCTTCCGGCGACAAGCCAAAGATCCGGCAGGCTTCCTGATTGACCGCCAGAATCGAGCATCCCTGATCCAGCATCACACAGCCGACGGGCAGGCTGTCATGCAAGGCCCGATAGCGGAGCTCGCTGTCACGCAGGGCCAACTCGGCGGTCTTGCGCGCCGAGATATCGAGATGGGTTCCGGCCATTTGCAGCGGGGCGCCGTCTCTATCCCGGGTCATGATTTGTCCACGGCATAACACCCAGACCCAATGCCCGAGCCGATGCTGCAATCGCAATTCACATTCTACATTCGGCAGACGGCCAGCAATGTGCGCCTGCAAGATGGCATCGGCATGTAGCCAATCCTCTGGGTGCATCAGTCGTTGCAGAGTCTGACGAGTCACTGGCTCCAGTTCATGGTTTTCATAACCCAGCATCTGGGCCCAATAGGCGTTAATAAGAATTTCATCCGACGCTAAACACCACTCCCAGGTTCCAGCTTGTGTACCGGATAAAATATTCTGCAATCGTTGCCGCTTGGCTCTGAGTTGGGCCTCGGTCGTCAGCCGCTCGGTCAGGTCATAGATAATGGAGTAGAGCAAGGGTTGGCCATCGATGATCACAGGACCGCAGTGCACCTCGACCTGACGGATGTCACCATTGGCCAAGCGATGGGGAAATTGAAAATAACAACGCTGCTCGGCAACGGCCTTGTTCATCTCCAGATGGATTTGTTGCGGAGTGAGACAGTTAATCTCCGTAATTTTCATTGCCTGCAACTGCTGCTGTGAATAACCATAAAACAGTGCGGCAGCCGGATTGGCTTGAACAATGCCTCCGCTTTGTGGCTCGATCAGCAGCTGTGGCGTTTTGGCTTTTTCAAAGAAAATTTGATAGCTGTTATCCGCAGGCTGATGCCAGGGTTGCTGCAACTCTGCCGCCAAGAGCCGCCAGTCGGGGTCCGCAGCCAGGTCGGAGCCCACCGATAGCTCATGCAGCTGGCGCACAATGAGGTTCAATTGTTGCCGTAATTGTTGTCGTTGCTCGGACTCTTGGTTCACGTGCCCCTCGCATGGCTCCACACCTTGCTATCATCACCGACTTCAGAATAGTGAATATCGTCACTGACGAGCTAGTTTTGTTACCAGATGACTCCGAAATTGTAGGCCATGCCGCCTTCGGAATGCACAACAATGCAAATAAAAAACGGCCGCCGAAGCGACCGTCTGTGAGCGGCTGCAGTCACCGCTATTGGAACTGGTTGATCAGCCACTGCAGGCGTTCACGGGGGGTTTTGTCCTCATCAAAGAAGTTCTGCATCCGCAAGAAGGTGATGCCACCGAATCCCGGCGTCCGATGCAGGGCCGATGCAATCTGCTTCCATCCCTGCTCACCATACAACTCACCGGCCAGCGCATTCTCTCCCATCAGGGCAATGCCCAGTTCATGGGCCGCATCGGCAAACCAACCGACCAGATCCGCGGCCCGTGAATAGCCTTCGTAGTCCTTGTTGATCATCTCTAGACAGGTGAAGTGCAGCACGATTCGCGATCTATGCTCAGACGGCACCAGTTGATCCAGCAGTTGTACATATTCCCGCTGATTATGAGGGCCCAGAGTGGGATGCGGTTTGATAAGGCCGGCGGTGATTTCGGCGACACGAGGTGCCTGCGGATCACTGATCTCCCAGTGAATGCCGGGCACCTTGATCCCGATCGGGATCGAGCGCCATGCCGCATCATCAAACAAGCCGACCGACATCTCGACGATGCGACGGCCATGGGCCACCAAAGCACCGTGATACCAGCTGAGAAACTCTCGCGCCCAGGCCGAGTAGACATACTCCTTATTCTCGAACAGGTGGTCGGCAATCGGCATGCTGATGGCTTCAAACTGGCTATGCCGGGTACCAAAGGCGTAATTCAGGGCTTGAATGGAGGCAAAGCGCGAAGTGAGATAGCGACGCCAATCCTGCTCGGCCAGCGGGCTGTAGCATTGCAGCGTGCCACGGTTGGGATAGTTGCCCCAATCGTGGGAGTTGTAACTGGGATAGCGCAACTCCCCCGCCGGGCCCAGGCTGATATTGATCTCGGCAATCATACTGGAGCGCGCCGCATAATGATCCCGGAAGGCGCTGATAAAGCTGCGGTAATAGGGCATCACATAGGCATCGGCCCACAAGGAGACGTACTCCATGGAGGCATCACCGGTTTCACTGACATACTGCAGATCCCTCACCGAACCCAGCTCGGGGTGACTCTCCAACAACTTGCCCCATAACCACAGCGGTATGGTCTGCATAAAATCATCGTTCACGTTGCCACCGGCTTGGTGGAACGACAAGATCGGTACCCATTGCATATCGTGCTGGGCCAGCAAGGCCACCACGCGGTCGTAATAACTCCAGTCAAATTGACCGGCCTGACGCCCCTCAATGAGCCCCCACCACAGATCGGTGGAGATGGCCGTGACCCCCATGCGCCGTAGAGTACGAACCTCCTCGGCGAATTTCCGCCACTCCGCCTCCGACAACAGCTGCCGCTGGTTGGCCACTTTCAGATGTAACGGGCCCATGACTCGAAATGCCTTGTGTCCTAAGCGCGCCACCTGCCCTTGCCCGTGCCGCAAGCGGGTGAGCTGCCGCAAGCGCGCCTCTCCGACCCCAGGACTTAGCAGCACATCCAGATCCCGGATCACCCAGCCACAGTAGGTGGCATGATTGAGCACTGAGCCAACCAGGTGGTCCCATTGCGGGTGATCGTCCAGACTCAGACGCTGACCATTCTCCGCCAGCACCGGCAACTTGAGTTGTTTGGCCGCCTGTAACCAATCACCAATCAGCACAGGCTCACTCTCGCCATGGCTGACTCCGGCACCGGTCAACAGCAATCGACAGCGAGCTCGCAACCCAGCAGGCAGCAATTGCTCCAGGGTTTGGTGAAAGATCTCGGCCCGCGACAGCACTGAGTGGGGTTCTGAGATAAACCCTGCCACCATCTCAGCCAGAGCCGTATTGCTGTGCAGTAACCGCGGCAAACGGCCAGGCAAGCGCAGACCCAGAGTACAGTGCTGCCACTCATCGCTAAACACATCGGCACTGAGCGTCAGCAGCTCCCGGCCATAGTCCACCAGACAGTCATGATACCAACGGCAGAAGTCGCGCTCCGGAGTCCCAGCGCTCGGATCCTGCAGGCGCTCGGTGATGGCGATCACCTGCTTTTTCAACACGGCTGGTTGACTCAAGTCCAGCCCTGGCGCCTGCCATGCCTGTTGCCAGGCCGACAGAGACTGGTATTTGTGCAGCATGCCGTCAGCCAAGACCCCCAGCGCGCGCTGGCTGTAACAGGGGAAATAGGCCGACAGCCCCTCTTCGGCATAGTGACCGAGGAAGGGATAGCGCCACTCACCCTCGGGACCGACGCCCAACTGGATATGACGAATAGCGGGAGCGAACGCCGACAAATGATGGGCAAAACCACGCATAAACTGGCGGAAATAGGGCATGGTCACGGCCGAAGCCCACAGAGACGTCGCCATGATGCTGTCACGGCCATGTTGATCCAGATACTTGAGGCTATCCAGAGGCATGTCCGCAGGCAGCTCTTGCTGCAAGCGTCCCCACAACCAATCGGGAAGCAGACTCATATAGCGGACATCACTCATGCCGCGAGCGACCAGTGCCAAGTCCGGCACTATCTGCAGCCCTTCGCCACGGATCATAGTGAACAGCTGGTGATAAGGATGCCAGGCCGTAACCTCGTCCACTTGCTCGGGGGTAAACGGCGCAATATGCCGCCAACTGACGGGCACTATGATGCCATCCACACCCGCCAGACGGGCGCGGCGTAATTTTTGCTGGAGTGAAAGAAATTGCTCAGGTGTGGCGGGAAGCTGCAGAAGATTGCGCGTCAGATCGGCGCTGAGATGAACCCAAACCTGCAAGGGTGACTTGATAGTATCCATATTTCTCTCTGGCCATCGTCGAGTATGGCAACCGGAATGTCGGTGGTGTTTTCCCGTGTCGGGGCTGAAACTGCAAATCTGGTATGCTTTTCAGTTGATCACCCTGTGATCTAGAGCACAATTATCCGCAACTGGCTCAACACAGCGCCACCCCTATGAAACTTCGGGAATCCATCCGGAACTTAGTGTTGTGGATGAATATTCTGTTGTTCAATTTTGCATCCCCAGCACAGCACAAAAGAACCGACTTGGTGCAAGCACAAGAAAATACATAGTATTTCTCAATAGGTTATAACAAAAAAACAGCGTTTCCCTCTACCAAAGTGCGAGCTGGGTCATATATTATCAAACACCACAGGAAGACGCGTTTAGGGAATATTTATGCGTGCAATCTCCATACAATGGAAGATATCTCTGCTGGCAGGTGCCTGCCTGCTGGTTTCAACCGCAGCCTTAACCGGCATCGCTGTCTACGCCGCTTACCACACCAACCAGATGGTGGTGTCGGAATCCAGCGAAGAGCTGAAGCTCAATGCCGAGCAGATCTTGGCCCAGCAGGCGGAGACTGAATCGTCCCGGGTGGTGAATTATCTCAACGATGCGGTGATCCGCGGCGAGATGGTGGTTCAGGCGGTCAAGTTTCAGAAGGCCTTTGCCGAAGATAATCTGCTCAGCAGTGAAGTGCTGCGCGGCGCCATCAATCAGACCATGCGCTCCGCCGTCGAACATGCCGAGCATATTCTGGCCGGTTACGCCGTCTATCTACCCGATGCTTTGGATGCGGAAGATGCCAATTATGTCGGCTCCACCAACCTGGGAGCCAACGACAGTGGCCGTGCGGCCCTGTATTGGACTCGCAATGCCAAGGGTGAGTTGACGCTGGAAACCATTGCCGAAAAGGAGCTCAAAGATACCAGTCTGGATGCCAATGGCATTCCCTCCACCGAATGGTTCCAGTGCAGTCAGCGCCACAAACAGAGCTGTCTGCTGGATCCCTATGTGGATGAGTCCAGAACACCGCCCGAGCTGATGACCTCGGTCACCTTCCCGATCCTCGAGCAAGATGAGCTCAAGGGGATCGTCGGCCTAGATATCGAACTCGCCCATCTACAGGATCTGGTCAAAACCATGGATCAGCGCATGTTCGATGGCGCAGGAGAAGTACTGCTGGTCAGCCAGCATGGCATCATTGCTGGTACCACCCAGCCTAAACTCAAGTTGGGTGCCGGTTTGCAACAGCTCGAACCGACGCTGTTCAACGCTCTGCAAGGCATGCTGAAAATTGATAAGCGGCAAACCAGCTGGGACTCCGACTCCCTGCGGGTCTTTATGCCCATCCATATGCAAGGCAGCCAAACCACCTGGGCCTTGCTGATCACCATGCCTGCAACCACCGTATTGCAGCACGCCACCCTGCTGGCAGAGAAACTCTCCGGCGAGCTGGGCGGCACCACCCTGCAGTTGGTCGGCTCCGCCTTTGTCGTCGGTCTGCTCGGCCTGCTAATGGGATGGTCGCCCCTACCTAAAATGGCATCTGTAGTGCCAAAGTGGCGAATGAAAATTCCCACCGACCCAGAGAG
>NZ_BAAGVN010000334.1:0-26169 GCF_054780855.1 Pseudaeromonas pectinilytica | reverse complement strand
GTTGGTATCCATAGCGGGCACCTCAGTCCAGCGAACTTACTGCAAGTATAGATTGCCCCCAACACGTAAAGGGAACAGCGCCGTATTTTGGATACTGTTTTTTCTGCTTCCTTTTTTATGGATCTGCCTCGTTTCTCTGGGCGCCGAGGCGTCAGTAAAATGTCCCTTGTCTACTCGTTGAACAATTTTCAACAAGCTGTAATCAATACTTTGAAATGAAACCGATACCAGAAAATGGTTTCAGTTTGTGTTTATCGGCGTTTCGCTTCTGTCTTTCCAAAAATGCGAGATCCGTCATAGGACCAACAGGGGGCATGCTCTAATATGCTCCCCGCACACAGGCTTATTACAGCGTGTTCAGCGTGGGACTAACAACTAAGTAAGGAAAGGCTAATGAAAAAGAAAATTCTCGCGTCTTTTATCGGGCTTGCAACACTGGGTATGGCTTCTGCTGCCAGTGCAGCGATCGAGGAAGGTCAGCTCACCATCTGGATCAACGGTGACAAAGGCTATAACGGCCTGGCTGAAGTAGGTAAGAAGTTCGAAGCAGCGACAGGCGTCAAAGTCACTGTTGCTCACCCTGACCAAGTAGAAGTTAAGTTCCAGCAGACCGCTGCTACCGGCAACGGCCCTGATATCTTCCTGTGGGCACACGATCGTTACGGCGAGTGGGCTAAATCAGGTCTGATCGTTCCGGTTACTCCAAACGCTGCTACCAAGGGCAAGTTCGAAAACTTCGCGTGGGATGCTATGCAAGTGGACGGCAAGTTCTACGGTTACCCGGTAGCTGTTGAAGCTGTTGGCCTGATCTACAACAAGAAGCTGCTGGCTACCCCGCCGAAGACTTTCGAAGAGCTGAATCAGCTGGACGAGAAACTGAAGCCTGAAGGCAAGCGTGCCGTTATGTGGGCCTACACCACTCCGTATTTCAGCTACCCGCTGGTTGCGGCTAACGGTGGTTATGCCTTCAAGAAGACTGCTACTGGCTATGATGTGAAAGATACTGGCGTGAACAATGCCGGTGCCAAGGCTGGTGTTCAATTCCTGGTTGATATGGTCAAGAGTGGTCATATGGAGAAGGGTGTTGACTACGGTGTAATGGATGCCAAGTTCTCCAAGGGTGAAGTGGCTGCCATCATCAACGGCCCATGGTCTTGGAGTAACTACGATGCTGCCAAGGTTGACTACGCTGTAGCTCCGCTGCCAACTCTGAACGGCAAGCCTGCCAAGGCTTTCGTCGGTGTGTTGGGTGCAACCATCAACGCGGCCAGCCCGAACAAGGATCTGGCGATCGAGTTCCTGGAAAACTACTTGCTGACCGATGATGGTCTGAAGTCAGTGAACAGCGACAAGCCGCTGGGCGCTGTTGCTCTGAAGTCTTTCCAAGCGACTCTGGCCAAGGATCCGCGTATTCAAGCTACCATGACCAATGCTTTGAATGGCGAGCCGATGCCTAGCGTTCCTGAAATGATTCGCTTCTGGTCATCTTTTGAAACAGCACTGAAAAATGCGACCACGGGCCGTCAGACTCTTGACGAAGCTCTGGACACCGCAGCACGTCGTATCGTGCAATAAATGATTGGGGGGCCCTGTTGATCGGGGTCTCCATTTTTTTTTGGCGTTATGAAGGTTTTTGGGCATGGAACAAATCCAGTCTGTTGATACCAATGCGGCTTCTGCCTCCAGGTCTGCCTGGATTAAATGGTTGGTTGCCTCACTGGTTGTGATTTTGAATGGCTATGCTGTTGTCATGATGTATGCCGGCGGCGAAATAGCTTTCGCTCTGTTGGACCTGGTTCTTGTTGGCACCGGTGTCTATGTGTTCCTCAACAAAAAGACTTATGCACATCGTTACATCTTCCCGGGTGTGGCGGGCATGGTCGCGTTTATCATTTTCCCGTTGGCATATACCATCAGTATTGCCTTTACCAATTACTCAGGTGCAAACCTGCTGTCATTGGAACACGCCAGCGCTTACCACCTGAAAAAGACCTATAAGGTCAAAGGTGGCGAGTTTGACTTTTCTCTGCTTGATCGGGGCGAGCAACGCTTCCAACTGTTACTCAAGCAAGATGGTGTGTCTTATATCAGCAATCCGATGCAACTGTGGACCAATGCTGAGCTGAAATCATCCTCGAATAGTTTGGCGGCGAAAGCCGAGATCAAACTGGTTCCGTTCGAGGGGGATGCTCCGGCCCCAGAAGCACCGATCCGGGAAATTGTTGGCCATAAGAGTCATTTGACCGCAATGTCTCTGCTGCTGCCGGATGGCACCCAGCTGAGCATGACCGGCATGCGAAAGTTTGCAGCGCAAAAGCCGCTGTTTACCCATTTGCAGAGTGGTTTCACTCTGAAGACCGGTATTCAGCTTAGCAATCCGCACATTCTGCGTAATAACGAGACTGGGCAAATCATGCTTCCGAATATGGAAACAGGTTACTTCCAGTACGTAAATGACGAGAATGTTTTTGTTGGTGAAGGCTTTGCTCCAGGCTTCGTCGTCAATGTGGGGTGGAAGAACTTCCTACGCATCTTGACTGACCCGGGTATTCAAGGCCCATTCCTGCAAATCTTTGTCTGGACTGTAATTTTTGCTGCTTGCTCGGTCGGCTTTACTCTAGCCATCGGTATGGTTCTGGCCTGCCTGGTGCAATGGGACGAGTTGCGAGGTCGTGGTTTCTACCGCGTCATGCTGATATTGCCTTACGCGGTGCCAGCATTCATCTCCATCCTGGTATTCAAGGGCTTGTTCAACCAGAACTTTGGTGAAATCAACATGCTCTTTGACATGTTTGGTTTTGACAAACCTGAGTGGTATACCAGCCCGATGTTAGCCAAGACCATGATTCTCATCGTGAATACTTGGTTGGGTTATCCCTACATGATCATTCTGTGTATGGGGCTGTTGAAGTCTATTCCTGAAGATTTGTACGAAGCATCCGCGATGGATGGTGCTGGTCCAATCCAGAACTTCCTCAAGATCACAGTGCCTCTGCTCATGAGACCACTGACTCCGTTGTTGATTGCTTCATTCGCCTTTAACTTCAACAACTTCGTATTGATTCAACTGTTGACCAATGGTGAACCTGACATCGTGGGTGCTACGACCCCGGCAGGTACAACCGACCTCTTGGTTAGCTACACCTACCGCATCGCGTTCCAGGGTGCTGGTGGTCAGGACTACGGTCTGGCTGGTGCAATTGCGACTGCAATCTTCCTGATTGTTGGCGCGTTGGCCCTGCTGAACCTGAAGTTGTCCAAAGTTGACAAGATTTGAGGACTTAGACAATGGCTATTGTTCAACCTAAATCAATCAAATACCGGCTGTGGGCTACTCACTTGGTGATGTTGGGCTTCATCGCATTGATTGTGTTCCCGCTCATCATGGTTATTGCCATCTCGTTCCGTACTGGTAATTTCTCGGTCGGCGAGATCATTCCTTCCAACCCGACGCTGGATCACTGGCGTCTGGCGTTAGGGATGAGCATTACCAGCGTTGATGGTAATGTCACACCACCACCATTCCCGGTACTGTTGTGGCTGTGGAACTCCATCAAGGTAGCCGGTATCACCTCTATCTTTATCGTTGTTCTTTCCACGACCTCTGCATATGCTTTCGCGCGTCTGCGGTTCCGTGGTAAAGAAACGATTTTGAAAGGTATGCTGATATTCCAGATGTTCCCTGCCGTACTGGCTCTGGTTGCCATCTATGCCTTGTTTGACAAGATTGGTGACTATGTTCCTTGGCTCGGGTTGAATACTCACGGTGGTCTGATTCTGGGCTACATGGGGGGTATCGCTCTGCATGTGTGGACCATCAAGGGATACTTCGAGACGATCGATCCGTCTCTGGAGGAAGCGGCAGCGATTGACGGTGCAACGCCTTGGCAGGCTTTCCGTCTGATTCTGTTGCCTCTTTCTGTTCCGATTCTGGCTGTGGTGTTCATCCTTTCCTTTATCGGTTCAATCACTGAGGTTCCTATGGCCTCCATCCTGTTGTCAGACGTAAACAACCTGACACTCGCGGTGGGTGCTCAACAGTACCTCTATCCACAGAATTATCTGTGGGGTGACTTTGCCGCTGCGGCTGTAATGTCCGGCTTACCCATCACCATCGTATTCCTGCTGGCTCAACGCTGGTTGGTTGGCGGCCTGACCGCTGGTGGCGTTAAGGGTTAAAAAATATGTTAGGGGGAGAGAGGCCTCTCCCCTGAATTGGTTTCCATATAATTTTCGATTTTTACAGCGGAGCGACTCATGGCTGAAGTAGTTCTGAATAATGTTCGCAAGAATTATGATCCTTCTTCTCTGAAAGACACACTGCGCAACATTAATCTCAATATTAAAGAAGGCGAGTTTGTTGTCTTCGTAGGTCCGTCTGGTTGTGGTAAATCTACGCTGTTGCGTATGGTTGCCGGCTTGGAAGACATCACCTCCGGTGAGTTGACTATTGGTGGCCGTTACATGAACGATGTACCGCCGGTAGAGCGGAACGTGGGCATGGTATTCCAATCCTATGCGCTTTATCCGCATATGGATGTTTATGAAAATATGGCATTCGGCCTCAAGCTGAAGAAAATGGACAAGGATTCTATCCACAAGCGCGTTTCCCGTGCGGCGGATATTCTGGGTCTGGTTCCGTTGCTGGAGCGCAAGCCGAAGGCTCTGTCCGGTGGTCAACGGCAACGTGTGGCGATCGGCCGTTCTATCGTGCAACAACCATCGGTTTTCCTGTTTGATGAACCTTTGTCAAACCTGGATGCTGCGCTGCGCGTCAAGATGCGGATCGAAATCGCCAAGCTGCATAAAGAGCTGAACTCCACCATCATCTATGTTACCCATGACCAGGTTGAAGCAATGACCCTGGCCGACAAGATTGTGGTTCTGAGTCCGCTCAAGGATACCGCCGAGAGCAATCTGGAGCAGTACGGTTCACCATTGGATCTGTATCACAATCCATCCAATAAGTTCGTGGCTGGTTTCATCGGCTCACCGAAGATGAACTTCCTGGATGGCGAGCTGATCGAGATTGGTGAAGACAAGTGTAAGGTGAAGCTGACGACTGGCGACATCATCACTGCTTGCGTCGATGCGCGTCGTGCTGAAGTAGGTGACAAGGTTGAACTGGGTGTTCGCCCTGAACATCTGGTACCGGTCGATCATCCGGATGCTGCTGGCCGCTTGTCTGGTCTGGTTCAGGTTGCCGAGCACTTGGGTGCAGAATCGTTCGTGTATATGGAAGTTGATGGTAAAGACTTTACCGTCAAGGCCGCCAGTGAAATCCCGGTTGATACCGGTGATACCCTGGAAGTCGGTGTTCCTGCTCAGGCGTGCTACCTGTTCGACAGTAAAGAACAGGCGTTCCCACGGACAACCAAGTACAACCGTTCTTAATACAGAGCGTTTAGTAGAAGCGGGGCTTATGCCCCGCTTTTTATTGCGCTAATTGGGTCATCCAAGCATAAAAAAACGCCGCTAGCATAGCGGCGTTTGTTTTTTGCAGGAATTACAGTTTGTCGGCGTTAGAGGCGAGATATTTGGCAACGCCCTCGGGCGATGCTTCCATACCGGTCTGGCCCTTCTGCCACTGTGCCGGACATACTTCGCCGTGTTCCTCATGGAACTGCAGGGCATCAACCATACGCAACATTTCATCAATGTTCCGGCCCAGCGGCAGGTCATTGACAACTTGATGACGGACTAATCCGGCTTTATCGATCAGGAATGAACCGCGGAAGGCAACGCCTGCTTCCGGGTGCTCTACGTCATAAGCCTTGCAGATTTCGTGTTTGACATCTGCGACCAATGGATACTTGACGGCACCAATACCGCCATCAGCAATCTTGGTATTACGCCAAGCGTTATGCGTGAACTGGGAATCGATGGAGACCCCAATTACTTCAACGCCGCGCTTTTGGAATTCCTCGAAGCGGTGGTCAAATGCAATCAGTTCTGATGGGCAGACAAAGGTGAAGTCAAGCGGGTAGAAGAAAACAACCGCAGCCTTACCTTTGATGAATGAGCTCAGATTGAAACTATCAACGATCTCACCATTACCTAAAACTGCCGCAGCGGTGAAGTCGGGTGCAGGACGTCCTACCAGTACCATGTTGTTCTCCTTTGAGTGATGACAAAGTGACACGCACATTTTTTATATTAGACAAGCTCGAGTCTAAACCTTGTTCTATTTGTGTTAAATTAAAAAAAATAGATAACCCTAATCGTATTTTCCGATGAGTCGTTGGCCCAGCCTGAAGCAGTTACACTATCTGGTGGCTCTTGCCGAATGCCAGAATTTTAATCGCGCGGCAAAACAGTGTTTTGTCAGCCAGTCGACCCTGAGCACGGGGATCCAGACACTAGAAGAGTTGCTGGGTGTGCAGTTGATCGAGCGAGATCATAAGGCATTCATCATTACCATGGCGGGGCTTGAGGTTGTCGACCGTGCGCGCCGTATCCTCTCCCAGACCAAGGATATGCTGGATTTGGCATCGGTTCAGGGGGGCGTCATGAGTGGTACGCTGCGCCTTGGTTGCATTCCTACCATTGCGCCATTCCTGCTCTCTGATCTGGTGACTCAGAGCTCGTTGCAATTCCCCGAGCTGCAACTTCTGCTGCGTGAAGACACGTCTGCCAATTTACTGCTGCAGTTGGAAGCCGGGGAGCTGGATTTGCTGGTGTTAGCTCTACCCTATGAGTTGCGGGGTTTGCATAGCCGCAGTGTCGGTCATGATCCCTTCAAATTGGTTTTACACCGCTCTCTTGCCGCACAGCTGGAAAACTCTGCCGACTATCGCTTGCTACCCGATCAGTCGATCTATCTCCTGGAGCAAGAGCATTGCCTTACAGGGCATGCCTTGGCCGCTTGTCATATGGCGGATAGAAGTAAGATTAATCCGTTTGCGGCTACGAGCCTTTACACCTTGATCCAGATGGTATCGGCCCGGGTCGGAGCAACCTTTCTCCCGCAGATGGCGATTCATAGTGGTGTGTTACAGCGAACCGAACTCGTGGCTTTATCGCCGTCGGTCCAGTTAGCCTCACGGGAGATTGGGCTGGTATGGCGACCCAGCTCTACACGGGTCGAAACCTTTTATACGTTTGGCAATCTGGTTGCCGACTGTCTGGCCGCTTGCTGCAGATAAAAAAATCCCGGCACCTAGGCCGGGTTATAAGGGGCTTAATCGTAAAACAAAGGGGTTGCAAACTCGCTCAGGGAACATTGGGACTAACCAACTTCAGAGCATGGGGTCATAGTAGAGGTTTTGTAGTTTTATTTCAATATTCAGATCGTGAGTGGCGAATAAAAGACACCAATGAAACTGTTTTCAGTTAGGTTGGTAGTAATATTTCAATATTGTCGTCCACGTATTGCCCTTGACTCGCCATCTTGGTGTCGCTGGATGTCCACGCCGTCGCGTGTTGCTTGATCCGAACTAGCCGTGTCACTAGACTGTGCGCTTCTTGTAAAACCAGAGGTGCCCATGCAGGTTTCTGATTTCAATTTTGCCTTGCCCGATGAACTGATTGCACGGTATCCGATGCCTGAACGAACTGCGAGTCGCTTGCTGAAATTAGCGGGGGACAGTGGACAGATTAGCCATGGCAGTTTCATGGATCTACTCGATTTGCTTCATGCTGGTGACCTTCTGGTTTTCAACAACACCCGGGTGATTCCTGCGCGCTTGTTTGGGCAAAAAGCCAGTGGCGGCAAACTGGAGGTTCTGGTTGAACGGATCCTCGACTCGCATTCAGTTCTTGCCCATGTCCGATCTTCCAAGGCACCCAAACCCGGAACTTTGCTGCAGTTTGAACAGGGAATCGAGGCGACCATGGTGGCGCGTCATGATGCGCTGTTTGAGTTGCATTTTTCCGGTGAGCAAAATGTGATCTCTATTCTAGAGGCGATTGGCCATATGCCGTTGCCGCCCTATATTGATCGGCCGGATGAGCAAGCGGATAAAGAGCGATACCAGACGGTTTATAACGCCAAGCCCGGTGCGGTTGCCGCGCCGACGGCTGGCTTACACTTCGATGCGGCACTGCTTGATGCACTACGAGCCAAGGGAGTGGAGTTTGCCTTTGTGACGCTGCATGTCGGAGCCGGGACATTTCAACCGGTGCGCGTCGATCGCATCGAAGATCACCACATGCATAAGGAATATGTCGAAGTTCCTGATGAAGTGGTGAAACAAATTGCCAACACCCGTCAACGTGGTGGTCGAGTGGTGGCGGTGGGTACTACGTCTGTGCGCTCCTTAGAAAGTGCCGCCCGCGTCAGTCAGCAACAGGGCACCGACCTGAGTGCTTTTTATGGCGATACGGATATCTTTATTTTCCCCGGTTATCAGTTCCAGGTCGTTGATGCACTGATCACCAATTTTCATCTGCCGGAATCTACATTGATCATGCTGGTATCGGCCTTTGCTGGTTATTCCCATGTCATGGCCGCCTACCAGGCCGCCGTCACCGAGCGCTATCGCTTCTTCAGCTACGGTGATGCCATGTTTGTTACGAGGTCGCGCTAAGTTCGCGGTCATCACTTTGTCAGACTGTTTCTCTGACCTTGAGGTTCATATGAAGTTTGAATTGAAAAAAGTAGTGGGTCGCGCGCGCCGCGGTCAGTTGGTGTTCGAACGCGGTACTGTGCAGACTCCCGCTTTCATGCCAGTCGGTACCTATGGCACCGTCAAGGGGATGACCCCGGAAGAGGTCAAGGCCACCGGCGCCGAGATCCTGCTCGGAAATACCTTCCACTTGTGGATCCGTCCTGGGCAAGAGGTGATGAAAAAGCATGGAGATCTCCATGATTTCATGAACTGGCATGGCCCGATCCTGACCGACTCCGGCGGTTTCCAAGTGTTCAGCCTGGGTGATATTCGCAAAATTACCGAAGAGGGCGTGCACTTCCGCAATCCGGTTAATGGGGAAAAAATCTTCTTGTCCCCGGAAAAGTCGATGGAGATCCAGTATGACCTGGGTTCCGATATCGTGATGATCTTTGATGAGTGCACACCGTACCCGGCAACATGGGAAGTGGCCAAGAAATCAATGGAGATGTCTCTGCGTTGGGCGGATCGTTCCCGTGCGCACTTCAACCTGCAAAATAACTCAAATGCGCTATTCGGCATTATTCAAGGGGGCGTCTATGAAGATCTGCGGGATATTTCCCTCAAGGGGCTGCTGAATATTGGTTTTGATGGTTATGCGGTTGGTGGTCTGGCGGTGGGTGAGCCCAAAGCGGATATGCACCGTATTCTGGAACATGTGTGTCCTCAGATCCCGGAGGATAAACCCCGCTATCTTATGGGTGTCGGTAAGCCGGAGGATCTCGTGGAAGGTGTTCGTCGTGGTATCGACATGTTTGATTGTGTGATGCCGACTCGCAATGCCCGCAACGGTCATCTTTTCACCACCGATGGTGTGGTAAAAATCCGCAATGCTCAGCATAAAGACGACACCTCAACCCTTGATGCAGACTGTGATTGCTACACCTGTCAAAATTATTCACGCTCCTACTTGCACCACCTGGATCGCTGTAATGAAATCCTCGGCGCGCGTTTGAACACCATCCATAACCTGCGCTATTACCAGCGCCTGATGCAAGGTTTGCGGGACGCAATCGATGCGGGTACATTAGACGCCTTTGTCGAAGAATTCTATCGCCGCCAAGGCAAGCCAACGCCGTCTTTGGCTGATTAACTACAACATCAACATAAGTAATAACGAGGAAACACAATGGATATTATCTCCAAGGCTTATGCCGAGGGCGCTGCACCGGGTCCTGCGGGTGGTGGAATGGAAATGATCATCATGCTGGCCGTATTCGGCCTGATCTTCTATTTCATGATCTTTCGCCCACAATCCAAGCGCGCGAAAGAACACAAAAATCTGATGTCCTCACTGGGTAAGGGGGATGAAGTCCTGACGTCCGGGGGGCTGGTGGGCAAGATCAGCAAGGTTGCGGCTGATAGTGATTTTCTGGTGCTGGCATTGAATGATCAAACTCAGATCACCATCAAGAAAGACTACATCACAGCTGTCTTGCCGAAGGGCACTATTCAGTCTCTGTAATTTGCCGTTAGGAGTCAGCCGTGTTAAATCGGTTTCCGCTATGGAAAAACCTGCTGGTGGTGCTGGTCGTCATCGTAGGTTTTCTCTATTCAGCCCCCAATCTGTACGGTGAAGATCCTGCTTTGCAGGTCTCCGCTGCCCGTGGTGCTGAGGTTCAAGCCTCAACGCTGGATGATGTTAAGAAAATTCTCGATACACACAGTCTGAAGTTCAAGTCTGCGGTACTGGAAAAAGGCCAGATCCTGGTTCGCTTTACCAATACCGACGATCAACTCAAGTCCAAGGAATTGGTGACAACGGCCTTGGGTGATCAGTTCATTGTGGCGTTGAACCTGGCTCCGGCCACTCCGGCGTGGCTGACGGCTATCGGTGCTGGTCCGCTGAAGCTGGGCCTTGATCTGCGCGGCGGTGTGCACTTCCTGATGGAAGTGGATATGGCCGAGGCGTTGAGTAAGTCTCAGGATCAGATGGTTCAGGATTTCCGCGCTGAACTGCGCGGCAAAGACATTCGCTATGCGGCCGTGCGTCGCAATGGTGGTGATGTGGTCGTTGCTTTCCGTGATCAGGTATCCCAGCAGGCAGGCCTGACCGAGTTACGCGCCAAGCATCCCGATCTGCTGTTTGTGGATCAGGAGCGCAATGGCCAATTCTTGGTAACGGCTTCCATGAGTGAAGCAAAACTCAAGGAAACCAAGAGTTACGCGCTGGAGCAGAACATCAATATCATCCGGAATCGGGTGAATGAATTGGGGGTGGCGGAACCTCTGGTTCAACGTCAAGGTGCCGAACGCATCGTGGTTGAACTGCCGGGGATCCAGGATACCGCACGCGCCAAGGAAATTCTTGGTGCGACGGCGACACTCGAGTTCCGCATGGTGGATGATTCGGCGGATTTGGCCAGCGCCGCTGCCGGTCGAGTTCCTGCCAATTCACAGCTCTACACCGATCGCAGTGGCCGCCCAGTTGTATTGCAAAAGCGAGTTATTTTGACGGGTAACCACATCGTGGATGCCAAGTCAGGTGCTGATGAGTACAGCCGACCACAGGTGAATATCAGCCTGGATAGCCTGGGCGGTAATAAGATGTCCACGTTCACCAAGGATAGCGTTGGCAAATCCATGGCGACCGTGTTCATCGAGTTCAAGCCAGTCGGGGAACCTGGCCCAGATGGTAAGCGTAAATTCCGTAAGCATGAAGAGGTGGTGAACGTCGCCACTATCCAGTCACGCCTCGGAAATAACTTCCGCATTACCGGGATTGATAATCCGCAAGAGGCTCATAACCTGGCGTTGTTGCTGCGTGCGGGTGCCCTGATCGCGCCGATCCAGATTGTCGAAGAGCGCACCATTGGCCCGAGCATGGGGCAGCAGAATATCGACAGTGGTCTGCGTGCCATGGCGTTGGGGATGGGTGTCTTGGTGCTGTTTATGGCCCTGTACTATCGCAAGTTTGGTCTGGTGGCCAACTTGGCGCTGTGCTTCAACGTTGTCTTGCTGGTCGGCATCATGTCCATGATCCCGGGGGCTACCATGACCTTGCCTGGCATTGCCGGTATCGTCCTGACCCTCGGCATGGCGGTGGATGCCAACGTTCTCATCTATGAGCGGATCCGCGAAGAGTTGCGCGAAGGGCGCAGTCCTCAACAAGCGATTAATCTCGGTTATGAGCGTGCATTTGCCACCATCGCCGACTCCAACATCACCACGCTGATTACGGCCTTCATTCTGTTCTCTGTGGGGTCAGGTCCGGTGCGCGGTTTTGCTTTGGTGCTGATGATCGGTATTGCCAGTTCCATGTTTACCGCCATCACAGCCAGCCGTGCTGTGGTGAACCTGTTATGGGGTGGTAAGCGTTTGAACGATCTGTCCATTTGAGGGTGATGCAATGTTCCAATTATTAAAACCGGGCCATGTGATCCCCTTTATGCGTTTGGCATTTCCGGCGACTCTGATGTCGCTGGCTATTATTGCTTTCTGCATTTTCAGCCTTGCCACGCGCGGGCTGAATTGGGGACTGGATTTTACCGGCGGTACCATAGTTGAGTTAAATTATGAGCAGCCGGTTGAGCTCAATACCGTCCGGACCGCTCTGGTTGAGCAAAAAATCGAAGGAGCTGTTGTACAGTTCTTTGGTTCAACCCGTGATGTTCTCATCCGGCTGGCGCCCAAAGGCGAGGTCAATCAACAGCAATTAGCAACTGCGGTCACAACGGCAGGCAAGGCTGTATCCGAATCGGTGAAGCTGAGTCGATTGGAGTTTGTTGGACCGGCGGTGGGAGCTGAACTGGCGCAGAGTGGCTTCTTGGCGATTGTCGCTTCGTTGCTGTGTATCCTGGCCTATGTTGGTTTTCGCTTTGAATGGCGGATGGCGACAGGGGCGGTCCTGTCATTAGCGCACGATGTGCTGGTGACGCTGGGGGTCTTCTCCTGGTTCCAGTTCGAGTTCGATTTGACCGTATTGGCAGCTGTGATGACGGTTGTGGGCTATTCGCTCAACGATACCATAGTCGTATTTGACCGGGTTCGGGAGAACGCACGCCGCCTGCGGAAGGGCGATATGCAGGAAATTATCGATATTTCGATGACCGAGACCTTAAGCCGGACCTTGATCACCTCAGGAACCACCTTGTTTACCGTGGTTGCTCTGTTCGTGATGGGGGGGCCTTTGATCCATGGCTTTGCCACAGCCCTGCTGATCGGCATCGGCTTTGGTACTTACTCCTCTATCTATGTTGCTAGTGCCTGGGCGATGTACCTGAAGGTTCGCCGTGAACATTTGTTGCCGGTAGAAGTGAGCAAGGACGATTCGGAAGTTGAATCACTATAAAGCTCTAGAGATGACAAAGGCGCCTTATGGCGCCTTTTGCTTATCTTGGTCTGAATTTTTCTGTTTTATATTCCCCGTGATGAGCGGAACCTCTCTATCTGTGGTGTAGAGGGAAATCCCTCTGAACTTTGCATGACAAATGCGAGCGAGCCCCTTAACATTAACGACATCAAACCTGTCCGGGTTTTGGAGCTCTCATTGGATTTTAGAAATGGATTTGCGCAGTTTGTCTGCGTGCTGGTTTTGTCGTCACTTTATGGTTGTAGCAGCATGGATGCCGCCACCCAAGGTCAGGCTCGAAATGACAAGCCTGTGGCCGTATTGGCTGTTCCCCTGCAAGTCAGCTATCAGAATGAATTGGCTTTGGCGAAAATCGGCCAATTGCTATCCTCTCCCGATCTGAATCCTGATCAGCGGGCTGAACTCTATTATGAGCGTGGAGTGGTATTTGATCGGGTTGGCTTGCGAACCATGGCGCGTATTGATTTCAATCGTGCCTTACGTGAACGTCCCGACTTCGCCGAAGCCTATAATTTTATCGGCGTTTATCTGACCCAGCAGCAGAGCTTTGACGAGGCTTATGATGCCTTTGATTCGGCACTGGAACTGGCTCCCGACTATGATTATGCCTTCCTCAATCGCGGGATCGCTTTGTATTACGGACAGCGGGCCAAGCTGGCGGTCGAAGATCTTTCCGAGTTTTATCGTCGACGCCCCGAGGATCCCTATCGCGTGTTATGGCTCTATATGGCCGAGCACGAGGTGAACAAGGAACAAGCCGATAAGGCGTTATTGCGTCGGTTTAAACAGCACTCGGGGGATGAGTGGGGCTGGTCTATTGTCTCGGTGTTTGCCGGTCAGCAATCGGAGTCCGAATTCATTTCCAAGCTGGCTCAGAGCTCACGCAATAATAAAGAGTTAGCCGAGCGGTTGTGTGAAAGTTATTTCTATCTCGGCAAGCTCCATCTGCTGCAGGGAGAGCACGCACTGGCGGCGAGTTATTTCAAATTATCGATGGCCAATAATGTCTATGACTTTATCGAGCATCGATATGCGATGCTGGAGCTGTTGTTGCTCGACCCCAAGCTGGCCGATGAAGAGGCCACCATGTGAGCTGACCGCCATTAATCATCGCTGTCATGATGAGTATAAAAAACGGGACCTTCGAGGTCCCGTTTTTATGGGTGGTGCTGCATCATTCGGTCTGGATGGACATACCCGCGATGCGGTGCCAATAGCCATTGCATTCACCTGCTTGTAAGGCGATTGCAGGGCCTTGTCCAGTACGGGCCTGGTCAAACTGTGCCAGCCAGGACCAAGTCTCGTCACCCTGGGGGCTAAGGCGTACCACATCGACCAAGCCTGCCATCGAGGGCAAGTCCCGGATCAGGTTATAGCAATAACCGGATTGAGTCTGGATGCCGTTGAGCACAAACACGGCATCGCCCTCCTGACTCTCGGCGACTCGACCTTGTGGATAGGCCAAACAAGCCAGCTCACACTGATCCTTGGGCTTGTTCTCCGCTCGGGCCGTAAAACAGCGCGCAGAGTAAGCCAGAGGCAGGTGGCCGTAGGCAAATAACTCGACCTCGAAACGCTGACGGATCTGGCGATCTGTACAATCATTCAGTAGCTGTTGCAGCCAGTCACGGGACAGCTCTACCGGCATGACCCAGCGTTGCATCCCTTTTCGTACCAGCAGTTCAACCACGTCGGCGTTATAGCAATTGATGGCAGGTCCGCAGACGAAGGGCAACCCTGCTTCGAACGCCAGTTGTATGGTTCCCAGATCATTGGCTTCGATCATCAATTCGCCATTCTCAATCCAGCGTTTCATTTCGGTGAGTTCTGAAGGCGACTGGATCAGGGCTAGCGTCGACAGCACCACCTGCTTGCCGCTTTCCCGCAGGGGATGGGCCAGTTTCAACCAGTCGGCCAACCGCATCTCCCGGCGTTTACTGCAGACTGTTTCGCCCAGATAGACGATATCCACTGCGCTATCGCAGGCTTGGCGATAAAAGCTGTCAATAGTGGCCTTTGGCCAGAAGTAGAGCAGGGGACCCAGAGATAACTTCATAACATGCTCCTTACTGCCATTGCCGATGATAGGCGCCGAGGGTGGTTTGGCTGCCTTCAGATACCGCAGCCAACTGTTGATCCCATGCGGCCTTCACGGCATAGGCTTGTGGATTGGCGAGGTAGCTGTCGATGGCGGCCCGCCAGACTCGGGTTACCTGTTCCACGTAGGCTGGACTGCGCTGACGGCCTTCGATCTTGACCGAGCGCACACCACAAGCGAATAACTCCGGCAGCAAGGATAGGGTATTGAGACTGGTGGGCTCTTCCAGGGTGTGAAATAGCTGCTCGCCAACGCGGTAGCGCCCCTTGCACAGCGTCGGATAACCCGCATTTTCACCTGGTGCATAGCGATCGATAAGCACCTCATTGAGTCGGGATTCCAGGCCGTCTGGCGTCTCTTGCCAACGGACAAAGCGCGCGGGTGAGCAGGCCCCCACAGTATTGGGGCTCTCGCCGGTGAGATAGGAGGAGAGGTAGCAGCGACCTTCGGCCATGATGCAAAGGCTGCCAAAGGCAAACACTTCCAGCTCGGCTGTCGTTTCTCGGGCCAGTTGTTTGACCTGATGGATCGACAACACCCGGGGTAAGACGACCCGTTTGATGTTGAAATTATCCTGATAAAAACGCACGGCAGCGCTGTTGGTGGCGGAGGCTTGCACCGACAGGTGGATCTCCATCTGTGGATAGCGTTGTCGGGTGTAATCCAGGACCGCGATATCGGCGATGATCAGCGCATCGGCACCGAGATCCACCGCCCGATCCACGGCTTGCCGCCAGCGATTTCCGGCATCCGGATGGGCAAAGGTGTTGATGGCGACATGGAGTTTGCGTCCGTGCTGATGGATATATTCAGCTCCACGCGCCAGCTTTTTGTCATCAAAGTTCAGGCCTGCAAAATGTCGGGCATTGGTGTCGTCTTTAAAGCCGATAAACACGGCATCGGCACCTTGATCGATGGCCGCTTTCAGCGCAGGTAAATTACCGGCCGGACAGAGTAATTCCATGGCATTTTCCACTTCTCGTTGAATGGTTGGCATTGTAGAGAGCGGAGTGGGACTGGGTTTTGACTTGAGGCAGTTTTCTGTCACCCTGCGGGAGAAACTTGATTTTCAACAGAAATCCCTGCGGTGAAATGTGATTAGATGCAACTCTGTCCTTTGAGGAGATCTGAATAGTGTTCACCCGTTTGCATCATATGCTGGTTTCACGCGCCCCTGATATGCTGCGCATCCCCGCTCGTCTGGTCCCTTTTCCCCTGCAACAAGCGTTGATGGGCCATGGTTTGCGCCTGATATTCAAGGAGGCGCTGGCGGATGGTGATTTTGAGTTCTTGCAAGACAAGTGGCTGAAGATTGCCATTGAGGATCTGGGACTGGCATGGTTTATCAGTTATCAGAGTGAGCAACTGCTGATAGCCGAGGCCGCCCCCCGGGTGGATGTCAGCTTTGCTGCGCAACTCAATGACTTGATCCTGATCGCCGGTCGTAAAGAGGATCCGGATAGCCTGTTCTTCCAGCGGCGACTCCGCATTGAGGGGGATACGGAGTTGGGGTTGGAAGTCAAAAACCTGATGGACAGTATTGACCTGGATGTGCTGCCAAGTTTACTCAAACATGGATTGACGGATCTGGCCAGTTTTGTGCAGCGCGGGTTACCGCTTAATCCGGCACAACCGGCTTGAGTCGCGTCTAAAGATCAATGGGGTATCTTGTGGTGTCGGAAGTGGCTGCGCCGCTGCAGGCAAATGAGTGCCCAGGCCACGAGCGGTAGACTGAGCAATTGCAGCCACAATGCCAGGGGTTGGCGCCATAACAGCAGTACCAGCCCAATCTGGATAAAGGGCTGTAATTCATACAGCCACTCGGGTGTCATTCTGAGCTTGTTAGCGTAGCGGATGTTGTCGGTGCGGCGATTACCGGAACGCATCACCCAAATCAGCGTGCCGCAGGTATAGAGCAACAGACCGGCAAACAGCAGTAAGGGTTGCTTTGTGATGACCAAGAAAAACAGCCCAGCCAGAATGTACAGTAGGGGGAGCGACTCGTAGAGCAGACGTGGCAGCATGGGGGTGTCCTCGCAAGGAGATAACCGCCCTTCAAAGATAGATAATAAATGTCACTTCGGCAATGCATTCCCGGGAAGAGGGACAAGCCAGGCCGTGCATGTTAAAGTTCGCGCTTCGTTCGATTAAGTCAGCCTTCCTTGATGTTAGATAATATCCGCATTGTTCTGGTCAATACCTCCCATCCCGGTAATATCGGCTCTGCCGCGCGCGCCATGAAAACCATGGGCATTCACGACTTAGTGTTGGTGGATCCGGTGGAGGCACCGAATGGTCAGACCATCGCCATGGCTGCTGGGGCTGTGGATGTGTTGGCAAACGCTCGTACCGTCACCTCATTGGCGGAGGCCGTTGCGGACTGTGGCCTGGTCATTGGTTCCAGTGCCAGAAGCCGGACTCTGGAGTGGCCATTGCTGGACCCGCGTGAGGCAGGAGCCAAGTCCATCCTCGAATCGACGCAACACAAGGTTGCTCTGGTGTTTGGCCGTGAGCGCACGGGTCTGACGAACGAGGAGTTGCAGCAGTGCCATTATCACGTCTGCATTCCAGCCAATCCCGACTACAGCTCGTTGAATTTGGCAATGGCGGTGCAGACGATTTGTTATGAAGTGCGGATGCATCATCTGGCCAACGACAGGGTACCCGAGACCGTGGATGATTATCCACAACAGCAGGATTTAGATCGTTTTTATGCTCATCTGGAACAGTTGCTGCTTCAGGTTAACTTCCTGCGTACCGACCATCCGGGCCAGGTGATGAGCAAACTCCGTCGCGTGTTTAACCGCGCGCGACCCGATAGCCAAGAGTTGAATATCTTACGCGGTATCCTGACCGCAGTGCAGAAAACGCTACGTAATACCTGACTCAACGGTAGGGTTAAATACTTGACTAAAAGACTCGGACATGGGAGCATGATCACAGCTTAATGTGATAGGGTGCTTTGCCATGAGACTGACTTCTAAAGGGCGTTATGCCGTCACCGCACTACTCGATGTGGCGTTACATGCTGAACAGGGGCCCGTTCCCCTGGCTGATATTTCCGAGCGGCAAGGCATTTCACTTTCCTATCTGGAACAACTATTTTCCAAGCTGCGCAAGCAAGGCCTGGTGGCGAGTGTGCGTGGGCCGGGCGGTGGCTATCGCCTGGGGATGGATGCCAACACTATTTCCATTGGCAAGGTGATCTCGGCCGTGAATGAGTCGGTCGATGCCACTCGTTGTCATGGCCAGCATGGTTGCCAGGGTGGAACTCAATGCCTGACGCATTCTCTGTGGCGCGATCTGAGTAGCCGGATCAGTAATTTTCTGGACGAAATTACGCTGGGTGAACTGGTGACCCAGGCTGATGTGAAGCGGATTGCGGAACGACAAGACAAACAAAAACAGGTGGTGGTATCCCATGGTCACAAGTTGGAAATTGATCCGGTGAATGTCACCGTCCAACTGGGCTAAATGATACCCCAACCCTTTTCGAGGTGTTTGAACAATGAAGCTGCCGATTTATCTGGATTACTCTGCCACTACGCCTGTGGATCCTCGTGTTGCCGAGAAGATGATGCAATGCCTGACCCTGGATGGCATCTTTGGTAACCCGGCCTCGCGTTCCCACCGTTTCGGCTGGCAAGCCGAAGAGGTGGTCGATGAGGCGCGCAACCACATCGCCGATCTGATTGGTGCCGACCCCCGTGAAATCGTCTTTACCTCCGGGGCCACCGAATCCAATAATCTGGCCATCAAGGGCATTGCGCACTTCTATCAGAAGCAGGGTAAACACATCATCACCTGCAAGACGGAACACAAGGCGGTACTGGATCCCTGCCGTTATCTGGAAGGTGAAGGCTTTGAGGTTACCTATCTGGATCCGCAGCCGAATGGCTTGGTGACCTTGCAACAGCTCGAAGCCGCCATGCGCGATGACACTATTCTGGTGAGTCTGATGCATGTGAATAACGAAATCGGAGTGATCCAGGATGTGGCGGCGATTGGTGAGCTGTGCCGGGCACGCAAGATTTTCTTCCATGTCGATGCCGCGCAAAGCGTGGGCAAAATTGCCATCGATGTGGAAGCGATGAAGATTGATCTGCTCTCCATGTCCGCACACAAGATCTATGGTCCCAAGGGGATCGGCGCTCTGTTCGTCCGCCGTAAGCCACGGGTGCGTCTGGAAGCCCAGATGCATGGTGGTGGTCATGAGCGCGGCATGCGTTCCGGTACTCTGCCCACACACCAGATCGTCGGCATGGGTGAGGCTTTCCGCATTGCCAAGCTGGAAATGGCGGACGAAGAAGCCCGGATCCTGACCCTGCGGGATCGGTTGTGGCAAGGCCTCAAAGATATCGAAGAGGTCTATATCAACGGTGATCTGGAACGCCGGGTCCCGGGTAATTTGAATGTTAGCTTTGCCTATGTGGAAGGTGAATCCCTCATCATGGCGCTCAAGGATCTGGCGGTCTCTTCCGGTTCGGCTTGTACCTCTGCCAGCCTAGAGCCCTCCTACGTATTGCGGGCTTTGGGCTTGAGTGATGAGCTGGCACACAGCTCCATTCGTTTCTCTATCGGCCGCTTTACCACGGAAGAGGAAATTGATTACACGGTGAAGTTGTTGAATGAATCGATCAGTCGCTTACGCGAGATGTCACCGTTATGGGACATGTTCAAGGATGGTGTCGACCTGACCAAGGTCGAGTGGGTTCATCACTAAGCCGTTAGAATGCAGTTAGTTGGAGGTGATACATGGCGTACAGCGAGAAAGTCATTGACCATTATGAAAACCCACGTAACGTTGGGTCTTTCGATAAGAATGATCCCAATGTCGCAACGGGAATGGTCGGCGCACCAGCCTGTGGTGATGTGATGAAGTTGCAACTCAAGGTCAACGATGCTGGCGTGATTGAAGACGCCAAATTCAAGACCTATGGCTGTGGCTCGGCTATTGCGTCCAGCTCTCTGGTCACTGAATGGGTGAAGGGGAAGACGCTGGAGCAGGCTCAGGCGATCAAGAATACCGATATCGCCGAAGAGTTGGCCTTGCCGCCAGTGAAGATCCATTGCTCGATCCTGGCCGAAGATGCTATCAAGGCAGCCATTGCCGATTACAAGCAAAAGAAAGGCCTCGAGTAAGTATTTAGAAGGTGGATGAGAGATGGCTGTAACCATGACAGAGGCCGCTGCCGAGCGGGTCAAAAAATTCCTGCAAAGCCGTGGCAAGGGGATTGGCCTGCGCCTTGGCGTGAAAACCTCCGGCTGCTCAGGCATGGCCTATGTACTGGAGTTTGTTGACGAAACCCAGGGTGATGATGAAGTGTTCAACATCGCTGGTGTCAACATTATCGTCGACAGCAAGAGTCTCATCTATCTGGACGGCACTGAGCTGGACTTTGTTAAAGAAGGTTTGAACGAAGGCTTCAAGTTCAACAACCCGAACAAGACAGGGGAGTGTGGTTGCGGCGAGAGCTTCACGGTATAGCAGCAGCTCCCCGGGGTGGCAAATGGCTCGGCCGTTTGTCACCCTTTTTGGTCATTATCACCGACGCCTGGTCTTGAGAGTGCATCGTGAATTATTTCGAGCTGTTTCAACTCCCCGCGCAATTCGAACTGGATAGCCATCAGTTGGCTGAAACCTATCGCCAATTGCAGCAACAGTTCCACCCCGATCGCGTGGCATCGGCGCCAGAAAATGAGCGCCTGCTCGCCATGCAGCAAGCCAGCAACATCAATGCTGCCTATCAGACCCTGAAAGATCCCCTGGCCCGCGCCGAGTACCTGCTGATGTTGCAGGGGTTGGACATCCGTGGTGAGCAACAAACACTGCAAGATACGACATTTCTGATCCAGCAATTGACCTGGCGTGAAGAGCTGGAGGAACTGCGGGAGTCTGCAGATCCGGAAGCAGGTATTCCAATCTTTGAACAGCGGATCAGCAGTGAATTCAATCATTTGATGCTTGCCCTGCAGCAAGCTCTCGCCGCAGCAGAACTGACTTCTGCTGCCGATCTTATTCGCAAGCTCAAGTTCGTACGCAAACTGCGCGAAGAATTGAGCCGGCTCGAAGACTCTTTGATGGACTTGTAACTTTTCATGGCCTTATTACACATTGCCGAACCCGGCCTCAGCGCCGCTCCCCATCAACACAAGTGGGCGGTAGGAATCGATTTGGGAACCACCAATTCACTGGTGGCCGTGGTGCGCAGTGCCAGCGCTGAAACCCTGGCGGATGAGCAGGGGCGTCACCTGTTACCGTCCGTCGTGCATTATCAAGCCGATGGCCTGCGAGTTGGCCATGAGGCCAAACAGGGGGCCGCCCAGGACCCGCGCAATACGCTGTCGTCCATCAAACGTTTGATGGGTAAAGCCGCCAGTGACGTGGATGAACAACGTCTGCCTTACCAGTTCAGTGCCAATCTCCATGGCATGGCGCAGATTGAAACGGTGCAAGGCGCGGTGAATCCGGTCCAGGTCTCTGCTGAAATTCTCAAGGCTCTGGCTCAACGCGCAACTCATACTCTGGGCGCTGAGCTCGACGGCGTGGTGATTACCGTGCCGGCCTATTTCAACGATGCCCAACGTCAGGCGACCAAGGACGCGGCCCTGCTCGCCGGTCTACATGTCTTGCGCCTGCTGAATGAACCGACAGCAGCGGCGGTGGCCTATGGCCTGGACTCCGGTCAGGAAGGCTTGATTGCTGTCTATGATTTAGGGGGCGGAACCTTTGATATCTCCATTCTGCGTTTGCATCGTGGTGTGTTCGAAGTTTTGGCCACCGGCGGTGACTCCGCACTGGGTGGGGATGACTTTGATCATCTGCTGGCCGACTGGTTACTGGCGCAAGCAGCACCGACTGACGCGTTAACACCGGAGCAGCAGCGCGAGTTGCTGGACTTGGCCTGTGCAGTCAAACAACGACTGACCGATGTTCCGAGCGTCGCTGCCAGCTTCTTGGGCTGGCAGGGTGAGGTGAGCCGTGCTCTGTTCGAGTCGCTGATCGAGCCGTTGGTGAAGAAAACCTTGCTCTCCTGTCGCCGTGCGCTCAAAGACGCCGAGGTCGAGGCCGCCGAGGTCCTGCAGGTGGTGATGGTTGGTGGTTCGACGCGCGTACCTCTGGTGCGGGAGCGGGTTGGCGCCTTCTTTGGCCGTACCCCTTTGACCAGTATCGATCCGGACAAGGTTGTGGCTATTGGCGCCGCTATCCAGGCCGATGTGCTGGTGGGTAACAAGCCTGAGACCGAGATGTTATTGCTGGATGTGATCCCGTTGTCCTTGGGGCTTGAGACCATGGGCGGGCTGGTGGAGAAGATCATTCCGCGCAATACCACCATACCCGTGGCGCGGGCCCAGGAGTTCACCACCTTCAAGGATGGGCAGACGGCGATGGCCCTGCATGTGGTGCAAGGCGAGCGGGAGCTGGTTAGCGACTGTCGCTCGCTGGCGCGTTTTACCCTGCGTGATATTCCTCCTCTAGCTGCCGGGGCCGCCCATATCCGGGTGACCTTCCAGGTGGATGCAGATGGCCTGCTGGCCGTCAGCGCCCAGGAAAAGAGTTCCGGCGTGCAAGCGGCCATCGAGGTCAAACCCTCCTATGGATTGCATGAGGATGAAATCGCCAACATGCTGCGGGATTCATTGCGCTTTGCTGAACAGGATATCCAGGCCCGCATGCTGGCAGAACAGCAAGTCGAGGCCGATCGGGTACTCGAGGGCGTCGAGCAGGCGCTGATCAAGGATGGTGCGACCCTGTTGGAGCGAGGAGATCGGGCGGTGATTGAAACCGCGCTGACCCGCTTGCGAGTGTGCCGCCAGGGTTCAGATGTGGAGGCTATCAAATCCGCCATCACCGAGGTTGACCATTGCACGGCCGAATTTGCCGCCCGCCGGATGGACGCCTCCATCCGTCACGCCCTACAAGGGCAACAGATAGACAAGGTGTAATATGCCGAAGATTATTTTTCTGCCGCACGAGACCCTGTGTCCGGAAGGCTTGGTTGTCGATGCAACCCGCGGTGAAACCATCCTCGATGTGGCGCTGCAGCACCATATTGAGATCGAACATGCCTGCGAGAAGTCCTGTGCCTGCACTACCTGCCATTGTGTCGTGCGTGAAGGCTTCGACTCCCTGGAGCCCAGCGATGAGCTGGAGGATGACATGTTGGATAAAGCCTGGGGCTTGGAGCCGGAATCTCGACTCAGCTGTCAGGCTCGGGTTGCGGATGCCGATCTGGTGGTGGATATACCCAAATACACTATCAATCTGGCTTCCGAACGTCACTAGGCTGCCGGACTATGCCCTCGTCCCGGATGCTCCAGATGCAGCCAATTATGCTGGTCTGGATCAGCAAAGCCGCATAAATTAAAGGCCATGCCACCCAGGTGTGGCCTTTTGCATTCATCGTCACTGTTTCTGAAAAAGGATTGCCAGCCCTATGTCCGCCATTATGAAAGTCATGCTTGCCGATCATCCCGCCGATGCCCAATGGGGGGATAAGGCGCTTATCAGTTTTAACCAGAGTGGCACCGCGATCCATCTGGTCGGTAGTGAAGCCGAGTGTTTACGCCTGATCCAGCGCGCTGGCCGTCGCCTCGATAGTCAGGGAATCAAACAGATTGCTCTGGTTGGCAGTGATTGGGATCTGGAGCGCCGCTACGCCTTCTATCAGGGGTTCTACAATCCTCGTGCTGGCCAAAGTCTGTATCTCGGCGATATGGCTGCCGCCGAACAGCGTCAGCTGGATGCGTTGCTCGAAGTCACGCGCTGGGTACGCCAGCTCACCAATGCCACGCCGGAGGAGTTGTATCCGCAAACCTTAGCGGAACAAGCGGCGACCTTTATCGGTCAGCAGGCTCCAGAAGCGATCAGTTTCGAGATCATCAGTGGCGAAGCCCTCAAGGATCAGGGCCATATCGGCATCTACCAGGTGGGTCGCGGCAGTGCGCGAGTGCCCGCCCTGATGGTACTGGACTATAACCCCAGTGGCGATCCATCGGCTCCGGTGGCCGCCTGTCTGGTGGGTAAAGGAATCACTTTTGATTCGGGCGGTTACAGCCTCAAAGATTCCGATAACATGCTGCCGATGAAATCGGACATGGGAGGGGCCGCTATGGTTAGCGGCGCGTTAGCGCTCGCCATCCGACAAGGGCTCAAGGCGCGGGTAAAACTATTCTTGTGCTGCGCTGAAAATCTGGTCAGCGGCGATGCATTCAAACTGGGCGATATCTTTACCTATCGCAACGGCGTGAGTGTGGAGATCCTGAATACCGATGCGGAAGGGCGACTGGTATTAGCCGACGGCCTGCTGTGTGCTGCTGAAACCGGGACCCGACATATTCTGGATGCTGCTACCCTGACCGGAGCCGCCAAGGTGGCGTTGGGACGGGATTATCACGCAGTGCTCAGTCTGGACGAGATGCGCTCACTGCAACTGTGCCGTTGGGCCAGTGAAGAGAACGAGAAATCCTGGCCATTGCCGTTGGAAAGCTGGCATCTGGGGCAGCTGACCTCCAACTTTGCTGAATTGGGCAATGTAGCCTCTGCGGAGGGAACGGCCGGTGCGACTACGGCGGCCGCCTTCCTGTCCCGGTTTGTGCCGTCTGGTATGGACTGGGTACATATGGACCTTTCCGCGTCCTATCAGAAAAATGGTAATGAGCTGTGGGCCGCGGGTGGTAAGGGGCATGGCGTGCGGACCATAGCCCGCTGGTTGCGGGAGGTGTGTGCATGATGCAGATCCATCTGGTTACTCATCCGGCACCTGCCGAGTGGGGGGAGAATAATCTGGTGAGCCATAGCACCCATGGCTTGCAGATCCACCTGCCGGATGGCTCGGCGTTAATGACGCTGCAACAGGCGGCGCGTCGCATTGCCGGGCTGGGTATCAAGGCGGTCCAGTTGATGGGTCACTGGAGCATGCCGCAACAATGGGCTTTTGCCCAAGGCTATATGCCGACTGCCGGGGCGGAGACCGTGACCCTGCGCTGGGCGGACGCGCCGGAAGTCGAACTACTGGAGTTGGAGCAACGACTATATTGTGCCACCTGGGTTCGACGACTGACGAATCTGTCTCCCCAGGAGCTAGGACCTCTGGATTTGGCGCTGGAAAGTGTCACCTTCCTCTCCGAACTCGCCCCCACGCAAATCAGTCATCGCATCCTCAAGGGGGATGCGTTGCTGGAGGCTGGATGGGTTGGCCTGCATGCAGTGGGACGGGCTAGTCGACGTGAGCCGGTGCTGCTGGAGCTGGATTTCAATCCAACTCGCGACCGTCGGGCGCCCGTTGCCGCCTGCCTGGTTGGCAAGGGGATCACCTTCGACTCTGGCGGATACAGTCTCAAGAGTTCAGAAGGTATGTTGACCATGAAGAGTGACATGGGCGGAGCAGCCTTACTGGCAGGCGCTCTGGGCTTTGCCATCCAGCAAGGCTTGAACCAACGGGTGAAACTCTTCTTGTGCTGTGCCGAGAATCTGGTAAATGACAACGCCTTCAAGCTGGGGGACATACTGCACTACAAGAATGGTGTCAGTGTCGAAGTGGTCAATACCGATGCCGAAGGACGGCTCGTGTTGGCAGATGGCTTGTTGGCGGCCGCAGAAACCGGTGCACCACTGATCATCGATGCTGCGACGTTGACCGGTGCGGCCTATATGGCACTGGGCGGGCATTATCATGGCCTGTTTGCATTGGATAATGCCTTGCAGAGCCGCTTTATGCTGCATGCCGAGCAGCAAGCCGAGGACTTTTGGCCGTTGCCCCTAGCGCGTTGGCACCGGCAGCAGTGTCCTTCCCACTATGCCGATACCACCAACTCCCGACCGATGAAGGGCGGTGGTCCGGGTGGCGCCTCCAACGCCGCGGGGTTTCTCTCCCGCTTTGTTCCGCGTGAGGGCGAAGGTTGGTTGCATCTGGATTTGGCTGCCGCCTTCAGCGACAACGGCAGTTCACTCTGGGCTGCAGGCGCTACGGCGGCGGGTATGACGACGATTGCGCGTTGCCTATTGGCCGAAACGGCCCGGTGAGCATGCGCTCAGTAACAACAAGGGGAAGCCGGTGGCTTCCCCTTTTTTTATGTGCGCCGGGCATGGCGCGCAGCGCCGTGACAGGCGCTATCCGGTCACCGTGGTGGTGATGGGATGACTTGGA
>NZ_BAAGVN010000333.1:0-25845 GCF_054780855.1 Pseudaeromonas pectinilytica | reverse complement strand
GAAAATCCAACGAAGAGGTAATGGATTTCAAGTGTGACGAGCTGATTTTGGGAAAAACAGATGCCGATTCAAGGGCGCTTACGGTTCTATGTGTTGGCAGTTGGCCTGTTTCTGATCCTGCTGCTGGTATTAGCCATCAGCGATTACGGCAAGATCCGCCTCGGCCCCGATGATGCCCGCCCCGAGTTCAGCTTTACCTCCTGGCTGGCGATGCTGTTCGCCGCCGGTATGGGCATCGGCTTGATGTATTTTGGCGTTGGCGAGCCGATGATGCATTTTCTGGCGCCGCCCCAGGCCGCCGCCTCGACGCCGGAGGCCGCCCGAGAGGCCATGGTCACCACCTTCTTCCACTGGGGATTCCACGCCTGGGCCATCTACGCCATCGTCGGTCTGGTACTGGCCTACTTCGGCTTTCGCTATAACCTGCCGCTGACCATCCGCTCCGGTCTCTATCCCATCTTCAAGGATCGCATTCATGGGCCGATTGGCCATGCCGTGGATGTGTTTGCCCTGGTCGGCACCATCTTCGGCATCGCCACCACCTTAGGCTATGGCGTGCTGCAACTCTCGGCCGGGATCACCCGTTTGACCGGCCTGGATACCTCGGGCGATCTGTTCCGCTTCGGGCTGATTGGGGGTGTCATCGCACTGGCCGGGATCTCGGCCGTCTCCGGTCTGGACAAGGGGGTGCGCCGCCTCTCCGAGCTCAACCTGCTGCTGGCCGTCACCCTGCTGCTGTTCGTGCTGTTCGCCGGCCCGACCGAATTTATCCTGGGGGCGCTGTCGGAAAACATCGGCAACTATGTGTCGCAACTGACCGAGCTCACCTTCCGCACCTTTACCTACTCCGAACCCAATCAACAGGGCTGGTTTGGGAACTGGACTCTGCTCTACTGGGCCTGGTGGATCTCCTGGTCGCCGTTTGTCGGCCTGTTTATCGCCCGTATCTCCCGCGGGCGTACCCTGCGCGAATTTATCCTCGGCGTGCTGTTCGTTCCCACCGCCTTCAACCTGCTGTGGATGACGGTGTTTGGCAACAGCGCCATCTGGATGACGCTGCAAGGCGGCCACGCCGAGCTGGCAGCAACCGCCAGAAATGTGGATGCCCTGCTATTTAACTTTTTTGACCTGCTGCCGGGCTCGGATCTCACCTCGGCCCTGGCGGTACTGCTGATCACCATCTTCTTTATCACCTCCGCCGACTCCGGGGCCTTCGTCATCGACAATATCGCCACCCTGGGCCACGAACGCTCACCGGTCTGGCAGCGGCTATTCTGGGCCCTGTTGCTGGGGCTGACGGCGAGCATCCTGATGGCAACCGGAGGATTGGCGGCCCTGCAATCCATGACCCTGATCGCGGCATTGCCCTTCACCGGCATCATGTTATTGCTGTGCTACAGCCTGTGTCGGGGATTGCAGGCCGATAAGGCTCATTCGACCCGCCGCCTCTCGCCCGCCTCCGACTTCTGGAATGGCAAACACTGGCGCACCCGGCTGGATCGCCTGGTGCGGCATACCGGCCCGCGCGAGGCGCTGAACTTCCTGGAGCACACGGCATTACCGGCACTGCACAGTGTCAGCGGCGAGCTCAACGAGCGGGGCTTGAACAGCCGGATTGAACAGGCCGATGCCCAGCAGTGTGCGCTGGTGATCCCCCAGCAGGGTCGCCGGGACTTCTATTACGGCGTGCGTCTGGAGTCCAGACCGTTACCGGCCTTCAATCCGCTGGCGGCGGCTCACAGCGGCGATCAGAACCTGCGGCTCTATGAGGCGATGACCTTCTTTGCCGATGGCCGCGCCGGATATGACATCCAGTATCTGACCCGGGACGAGATCAGCGCCGATGTATTGCGTCATTACGAGCGCTACCTCAGCCTGATCCAGAGTGATAGCACCGAGCTGCTCAACTCGGCACCGGAGCACAGCACGCCTCCGCTGCCGCCCACCGAGTAGCCGCCACAACATAAAGGCTAACTCCCAGTTAGCGGTTGGGAATCAAGAGGGATGGCGTCTGGGCGAAAAGCAGACCGTTGGTGGCAGGGATGCCACCATCGAGTCCCCAGGGATGGGTTCACGACGTGTCTGCGGCTCGCACAGACGCCAGCGCGACACCGAACTGGCACAGAGCCAACAATAAGGCCGAGAAATCCCGGCCTTATTGTTGGCTGTCGGTTACCGTCGAGAGGCTCAGATCACCTGTTGCACCAGCACCGAGAGCCCTTCGCCCTGCAACGCTCCGCTTACCACACGCTGGGCTATGGTCGCGGCATCGTAGCGATCCGCCGGATAGAGCACAACCACGCTGTGATCGCCAACCCGCAGGAAATGGCTCTCGCCAAACGGGGTATAGCGGGTCGCACCAATCGAAATCAGCGCCTGGGCCGGATAGCCACTGGCCTTGAGCAGGGCGGCGATATCTTCGGCCGGGCCCTCATCGGCCTGCTCGTTCATCTTCTCGATGATCCAGTCGAGCAGAGTCTGGTGAAAATAGCTGTAATCCACCACGGCACTGTCAACGCCATAGGCGTGGCACTGGCCGTCGCGCAGCAGGAAACTGGCGATGCGGTAGCCATCCAGCACACCGCCCGGCTGTAGATGATCCAGCGGCAGCAACGCGGCGGCTATGCCCTTGCTGGCGACGCCCCAGTTCTTCTTCTCCGAAATTTTGCGCGCCCCTTCCTTGCGGATGGAGCAGTCGTTATAGGCGCCAAAGGCGCGCGGCGTCAGGCCGACCACCCGGCCATCGCGGTAGTCGATATCACACAACAGCCCCACTTCCGGCTCGATCTGCAGATTGTCCGCCCCTTGCGGGAAACGGATCGCCTCATGGCTCAGCGGGTAGGTCGCCAGAAAGCCACCGGCACCCTCGGGAAGATAGAAAGGGAAAATGGCCTTCGGCGCTATGGCCTCCTTGACCTTGACCGCGACAAAATCACGGGCCTCGCCAGCTTGCTCCAGATGACCTGCGAAATTTCCGGCCACACCCAGACCGATGACGGAACGATAGGACATTGCGACTCCTTGCCTTGCTGGCTACGCATGAATGAGTGTCCGAGTCTAGCCGCTGTGGCACAGGCGTCAACCGCGCAGCCCTTTTCTTCTCCCCGGCGGATGGTATTCTTAGCCCTCCGTGGCGACCTGTCAGCGCTGACAGGTACGCCGGTTGTCGTTGTCCGCCGAGAGATCCCATGCCACGCCGTCATCCAATTCGCGTTTTATCCACTCTTGCCCTGTTGTCGATGCTGATCGCGATCCCGGCAGCCGCCGCCGAGGGCGAGCCGAAGACCTTTGTCGAAGCCAAAAAAGCCTTGCTGCAGATTTACAAGGCCAACCCGGAGCAGCCCAGCTTCTATTGCGGCTGTACCATCCTTTATCAGGGCAAGAAGATGACGCCGGAGTGGGACAGCTGTGGCTATGAGCCGCGCAAGCAGGCCGCCCGCGCCAGCCGCATCGAGTGGGAGCACATAGTGCCGGCCTGGGAATTTGGCCACCAGCGTCAGTGCTGGCAACAGGGCGGGCGCAAGAATTGCGTCGCCAACGATGAGGTGTTCGCCCTGATGGAGGGCGATATGCACAATCTGGTCCCCGCCATCGGCGAGGTGAATGGCGATCGCGCCAACTTCCGCTACTCCGAATGGGGCGCCAAGCCGAGTCAATATGGCCAGTGCAGCATGGTGGTGGACTTTGCCGGTAAACGGGTACAACCGCCAGTTCGCAGCCGGGGCGCCATCGCCCGCACCTACCTTTATATGGCGCAGCAGTATAAGCTGCGCATTGCCGAGCAACAGCTCAGACTCTTTACCGCCTGGGACCGCAGTTATCCGGTCACCCCCTGGGAATGTCAGCGCGATGCCCTGATCGCCCGGGCGCAAGGCAACCACAACCCCTTTGTCGAGGAGCAGTGTCACTGATGCGAGTGCCACGAATTTATGAGCCAGGTCCCCTCTCCAGTCATGCATTACTGGATCTGAGTGAGGATGGCGCCAACCATATCGGCCGCGTGTTGCGCATGCAGGCCGGGCAAGAGCTGGTGCTGTTCGATGGCCGGGGCGGCCAGTATCCGGCCACTATTCAGGCGGTCGGTAAGAAGCAGGTCCAGGTACAACTGGGCGAGCTGGATCCGGTCGAGGTGGAGTCACCACTGGCCATCCATTTTGGCCAGGTGATCAGCCGCGGCGACAAGATGGAATTCACCATCCAGAAATCGGTCGAGCTCGGCGTTGCCGTCATCACGCCGCTGTTTTCCGAGCGCTGCGGGGTCAAACTCGGCGGCGAGCGACTGGACAAGAAACTCGAACAGTGGCAGAAGATTGCCATCAGCGCCTGCGAGCAGTGTGGCCGTAACCGCATCCCCGAGATACGTCCGGCCATGGAGCTGGCGGCCTGGCTGGCCGAGCCGACCGCCGAGCTCAAGCTCAATCTGCACCCGCGCGCGCCCTACAGCATCAATACCCTGCCCGAGCCCAGCCATGGCATCCGGCTGCTGATTGGCCCGGAAGGCGGCCTCTCGTCGGCGGAAATCGAGCTGGCCCGCGAGCACGGCTTTGCCGATATGCTGCTGGGACCCCGGGTGTTGCGCACTGAAACCGCCGGCCTGACGGCCATCACCGCATTACAATGTCGCTTCGGCGATCTGGCATAAGGATACTTAAGCAATGGCCATTAAACTGGGCATAGTGATGGACCCGATTCAGTCCATCAAAATCAAGAAAGACTCCAGCTTTGCCATGTTGCTGGAGGCACAACGCCGGGGTTACGAGCTCTATTACATGGAAATGGATGACCTCTATATGGAGCAGGGCGAAGCCTTTGCCACCATGCGCACCCTGAGCGTCTGGGATAACAGCGAGAGCTGGTTCGAGTTCGGCGAACAGCTGGACCAGCCGCTGGCCGAGCTGGATGTGATATTGATGCGCAAGGATCCACCGTTCGATACCGAATTTATCTACGCCACCTACATGCTCGAGCGCGCCGAAGAGCAGGGCGTGCTCATCGTCAACAAGCCGCAAAGCTTGCGCGATGCCAATGAAAAACTCTTCACCGCCTGGTTTGCCGAACACACGCCGACCACGCTGGTCACCCGTTCATCCGCCAAGCTGCGCGCCTTCCACCAGTTGCATCAGGATGTGATCCTCAAGCCCCTGGATGGCATGGGCGGCGCCTCGATCTTCCGCTTGAAGGCCGATGATCCCAATGTCGGTGTCATCATCGAAACCCTGACCGAACACGGCAGCCGGTTTTGTATGGCACAAACCTATCTGCCGGCGATCAAGGACGGCGACAAGCGGGTACTGGTCATCGATGGCGAGCCGGTGCCCTACTGCCTGGCGCGGATCCCGGCCCAAGGGGAAACCCGTGGCAACCTGGCCGCCGGTGGCCGCGGTGAGCCGCGCCCGCTGACGGACAGCGACTGGGCCATTGCCCGCGCCGTCGGTCCCAAGCTCAAGGAAAAAGGGCTGATCTTTGTCGGCCTGGATATTATCGGCGACCGGTTGACCGAAATTAACGTCACCAGCCCGACCTGTATTCGCGAGATCGAAGCGGTATTCCCGGTCAGCATCACAGGCCTCTTGATGGATGCCATCGAGCGGCGTCTGGAAGCGGCAGCCGGGTAACAGGTCGAACACACTGTGGTGACAGACCCTGTCACCACCGGATCGTTTGCGGGGCCCGACCCGGCCCCGCACGCCAGAATTGGAGAAAAGCTACCGGATGAGTTATCTACAAAACCATCTTCTGATTGCCATGCCGACCATGGAGGATAACTTCTTCGCCCGTTCGGTGATCTACGTCTGCGAGCATAACGCCAAGGGTGCCATGGGGCTGACCCTGACGGTGCCGCTGGATATGGATTTACACCACTTGCTGACCCAGATGAAGATCGAGGATGTTAATTTAGAGCTGTCACACCAGCCGGTGTTGGCCGGTGGCCCTGTGAATACCGATCGGGGATTCGTGTTGCATACCCCGCGCTTAGGCCTACACAGTTCATTGCAACTGACCGACGATCTGATGATTACCACCTCGCTGGATATTCTCAAGGAGCTGGCCACCGGGAATGCACCGGAACAGTTCCTGGTTGCCCTCGGCTATGCCGGTTGGGAAGCCGGCCAGCTGGAGCAAGAGCTGCTCGATAACAGCTGGCTGACTCTGCCGGCCACCACAGAGCTACTGTTTAACACCCCCTGGCAAGATAAGTGGCTGGCGGCTACCCATGCCATGGGCATCGATATCTGGCGCGTCGCGCCGCAAGCCGGACACGCCTAGCCCATGAACAAGGATCGGCCATGAAACAGCCAGGACAACGCACCCTGCTGGGATTTGATTTCGGCACCCGCAGCATAGGCGTCGCCATCGGCCAGGAGATCACCGGCTCCGCCCAGCCACTGCGCGCCCTCAAGGCCAACGATGGCGTGCCTAACTGGGAAGAGATCGACAAGTTGCTGCAGGAGTGGCAGCCGGATCGGGTGGTAGTCGGCCTGCCACTGAATATGGATGGTACCGAACAGCCCCTCACCCAACGGGCGCGCAAGTTTGCCAACCGGATACATGGCCGCTTCGGTGTGGTGGTGGATCTGCAAGATGAGCGGCTGACCACCACGGATGCCCGCGCCCGGTTATTCGAACGCGGTGGCTATCGCGCCCTGGAAAAAGGCATGGTGGATGGCATCTCGGCACTCCTGATCCTCGAAGCCTGGATGGAAAGCCAATACGGCGACTAATCAGCGCCAGAGCCGCGCCTTGCCACACAACCGCAGAAGAGAGCTGACGGCTGCCTCATCTGACGCTACTATCAAGCCTATCTGGCGCGGATCTGCTCAACAGGAGTCATCATGAGCTCAAACCTGAAAAAAATTACCTTTGGCGCTCTCGGCCTGATCACTCTGGTTTCCGGTCTGTGGCTGGATTTTTACCTGCCAGAGAAGAGCATCGCCACCATCACAGGCGTCGAGGTCAAACGGGTCGATAAGGATGGCCCCATCGGCAAGGAAAATCCGGCCGACGGTCCGACCATGGATGTCTATTACATCTACACTGCTCAGGATGGTGAGAAGGTGCGGGTGTTCCGCAACGAAGATACCCGCTGGAGCTTTCCGTTCTATTTCAAATTTGACTCAGCCGATGTGCAAGCCAAGGCCAAGACGCTGGAGTTCGAGAAGAAGCTGGCGCGGATCACCTCCTACGGCTGGCGCATCAACATGCTGTCGCAATTCCCGAATGTCACCCATATCGATGTGGTCGACACGCCGGATGCTTCGACCTTCACCTTCTTTCGCTGGTTCTGGTTCCTGCTCTGGGCCGCCGGACTCGGTTATGTGGCGTTATTCCTGAGCCGTTACTTCGACAAAAAAGAGCTGGCAGGCTGAAAACAGCACACAGCGATAGCAAACACCACTAAGCCGCTTTTGTTAGCGGCTTTTTGTTAGAGGCTTAGTACTACGGCAAAGCCGATGGACAGAGCCTCTGGCTCAACCCCTAGGTGCGCTCATCGCGCAAACGATAGCGCAACGGTGCACTGGCTCGACCAGCGGCGATAAAATCGCTTTCCTGCAAGCTTTGATGATCTGGACTTGCACTCAGCGCTCATCCCTCGTTTACTGGTTCAGGAAATCCGCCGCCCCATCTCAAAGCGCGAGCGGATGTGCACTGCACGTTTGTCTGTAGCCTTACCGAGAACCGCCGCCATGGAAAACCAATTAGAACAACTCAAGCGTCTGACCACGATTGTTGCAGATACCGGCGATATTGAGGCCATTCGACGCTATCAGCCGCAAGATGCCACCACCAACCCCTCCTTGCTGCTCAAGGCCGCCGAAATGCCGCAATATGCTGCCTTGTTGACGGCCGCGGTGAACTGGGCGCGGACTCAAACCCCGGATCCGCAACAACAACTCAAGGAAGCAGCCGACAAGTTGGCCGTCAGTCTGGGCTGCGAAATCCTCAACCTGGTTCCGGGACGCATCTCCACCGAAGTGGATGCCCGTCTCTCCTTTGATACCCAGGCCAGCATCGACAAGGCCCGCAAGCTGATCCGCCTGTATAACGAAGCCGGTATTGCCAACGACCGCATCCTGATCAAGCTGGCAGCGACCTGGGAGGGGATCCGGGCGGCGGAGGTGCTGGAGCGCGAAGGCATCCAGTGTAATCTGACCCTACTGTTCAGCTTCGCCCAGGCCCGCGCCTGTGCCGAAGCCGGTGTCTATCTCATCTCCCCCTTCGTCGGCCGCATTCTGGATTGGTACAAGGCACATAACCCGCAGACTGACTACACCGCCGATACCGATCCGGGCGTGTTATCGGTCAGCACCATTTACGATTACTACAAGCGCCATGACTACCCGACCGTGGTGATGGGTGCCAGCTTCCGCAATGTCGGTGAAATTCTCGCCCTGGCCGGTTGTGATCGACTGACCATCAGCCCGGCCCTGCTGGAGGAGTTATCCCGTCGCGAGGGTGAACTGCCCCGCCGTCTGCAACCCCGGGAGACCGGACAAGCGCGGCCGCAGCCCTTGAGTGAAGCGGAGTTTCGCTGGCAGCAGAACCAGGATGCCATGGCCACCGAGAAGCTGGCCGAGGGCATCCGCAACTTCGCCATCGATCAGGAGAAGTTGGAAACCCTGCTGCAACAACACCTGGGCTAAAGACCCAAGCAGGTACGTTATTTCACCACCCATTAAGGCCTCGTTAGAGGCCTTTTTATTGCATTTGATGGCGTTAGCAGATTGTCATCAAGTCGTCACAGAATGATTTTATTTTCAGTTCGGGTGTGATATATCCAAATACGATGACTACTGCGGTAAAGGAGAGACCATGGAAAGGTTCAATCTGGAAGTCGATGATCTGGTCGTTGTTGACAGCGAAACACGTAGCGCACGCAATGCCGCCAAAAAACGCAAGTGGCGGGAGATTGAAGCGCTGAAGGAAAAATACCGTTTGCAGAAGGAGTTAGAGTCCATTGATCTGGCCTACGAAGGCGCCAGCGAACTGAATTTCTAATCACATACTGACGTGTTACCGCAAAAAAACGGGCTACCTGAAGGCAGCCCGTTTTCATATCCAGAGGCGATTCACAGCCCGAGGCTGCCGGAAATATCCCGATAACGCTCGGCCACCTCGCGCCCGAACAGCGGATCATCGGCGGTCTTGTAGCGCCAATTCTGCTCCAGATGCCGCCAATCATCCTCGGTCAGCTTGGCACGCAGCTCCGGAAAGACCTCACCCTCTTCAAAATCCATGTGCCGCTGTTGCAGCACGATGAAAGATTCCAGCTTCGCGGTCAGCTGATCCAGCGGGATCACGGCATCCATCAGGATCATCTCCACCAGTTCCGTCAGCTCTTTGCCCGCCACGACCACCAGTTCATGCTCATGCTTCAGGCGGTCGGTGATTTGGTCATCCTGACACCGATACTTGAGGTAGTAGTCGTAGATCAGGTCTTCCTGCGGGTGATGGCATTGGTCAGAGACCTCGCTCAGATAGCTGAGGATGTCCCGAAGCAGGCGATAGCGCACTTCCTTCTCGCTGCGGATGGCAAACAACTGCTGGCGCAGCAAGTCCAGCAGTTTGGCAATATTGATATGTTCGCGATGTAGTTCACTCAACATAGTGCACATTCCTTTTCCGGCAGAGCTGGCCCGAATTGTCAGTATAACGACTCTGTGACGCCCATCGAGCAAGAAACCGGCACTTTGCCGTGCTACATCACGACTTTCATGGTAACTGCCAGTCGATTGGCTTGATGCCCTGCGCCTGAAGCAGTTGATTGGTGGTAGAAAAATGACCGCAGCCGAGAAAGCCCCGGTGCGCCGACAACGGACTGGGGTGCGGAGCCGTCAGCACATGGTGACGCTGGCGATCGATGAATTGCCCTTTTTTCTGGGCATGAGCGCCCCACAGCAAAAACACAATGCCGCTGCGCTCGGCGTTGAGGGCCGCAATCACCCGATCGGTAAACTGCTCCCAACCGAGTTTGGCATGGGAATGCGCCTTACCCGCCTCCACCGTCAATACGGTATTGAGCAGCAATATGCCTTGCTCAGCCCAACTGACCAGGTGGCCATGGGACGGAATACGGAACCCCGGAATATCCCGAGCCAGCTCCTTGTAGATATTGACCAGGGAAGGCGGTGTCGCGACACCGGGTAATACGGAAAAGCAGAGGCCATGTGCCTGATTCGGGCCATGGTAGGGATCCTGGCCGAGCATCACCACGCGCACCGTATCGAACTCGGTATATTTGAAGGCGTTGAAGACATCACTGGCTGGCGGATAGATCAGCTTGCCGGATTCGCGCTCCTGGCGGACGAAGGCCAGGGTCTGCTTGAAGTACGCTTGCTCTTTTTCTGCACCTATTACGTCGGACCAGCATGCCATAAGATTAAAATCACCAGTGAAATCAAAGCACAGAGCTTAATTTAGCCCATGACTTAGAGCAAGACGAGAGATAGAAAGCTTCATTTTGTAGTAGACTTACAACATTACGAAAACAATCCAGTAACGTTTATTTTATTGGCCAACAACAAGTGAAGCCACAAGATCATGTTTTATTGATTTATATCAACAAAAGCAGGTAATAGACCTAGATAAAGCATGGTTTGAACACTTGAACATAAGTCGTAAATTTACTAATGTAGTAGTCATAATACATCATTAAGCAATCGAGCAGTTCCTCCCCCGAGGAGGCACTCCAAAACCAGGGTCAGTCTGCAGACAGTGGTGGACAGACCCGAATCATAGAGAGGAAACAAACATGGTTAAGGGTATCCAAATCACCAAAGCAGCGAACGACACTCTGCTGAATTCATTCTGGCTGCTGGACGACAGCAAGCAAGAGGCCCGTTGCCTGTGTGCCAAGGGGGAATTCACCGAAGATCAGACTGTGGCCGTCGCCACACTGGGACAAATCGAGTACCGCGAAATTCCAGTCAAGCTGGATCCGGTGGTGGAAGGTGGTCAGCACCTGAACGTCAACGTGTTGCGTCGTGAAACTCTGGAAGACGCCGTTGCCAATCCGGAAAAGTATCCGCAATTGACCATCCGAGTGTCCGGTTATGCCGTGCGCTTCAATGCTCTGACGCCGGAACAACAACGGGATGTCATCACCCGGACTTTCACCGAAAGCCTGTAATCACAGTTGCAGTCGGTGAATAGATGCAAACGCCTCCACTGTGAGGCGTTTTTGTTTCCAGCAGCAAGCGAACCCACTCAGGGATAATGCAATTCCAGGCTGATCGGGTTGTGATCCGAGCCGGTGCTACGCTGACTGCTCGCCGCTGCGACCGTCAACCCCCGGGTAAAGGCATGATCCAGCGGCAGAGAGCCAACCCGCATACGCTCATCCTGCCCGAACCTCACAGGCTGCAATTTGTTACGCACCATGATCTGCTGCAACAACGCCAGACGTTTACTATTCCAGGTATTGAAGTCTCCGGCGATCAACACAGGTCCCTGATACTTGCGGGTTAACTTGCCGATTTGCTCCAGTTGCTTCTTGTAAGCCGCCATCCCAAGTTCGAAATTGATAGCGTGCACGTTGACCACCATCAAGGGGTAACGGCTACCCTGTAACGGATAGAGTGACATCAGTGCGGATTTCGGGATCCGGCTTGATGGCTCCGGTAATCGCCAGGAGCAACTGTAAACAGCAGGATCTTGTGCCGCATTCAATACCCCGGCGGTTCGCTGCTCAAACCGGAACGCGGCGACTTGCTGCCAATTCCAGTGGCCAGAGGCAAACCAGCTCGCCAGCTCCGGTGCATCGGTCGCCTCCTGCAGTAACAACAAGTCCTTGCCCGCCCCCCACTTGGTCAGCTCCGGAGCCCACTCCTTCGCCTGCAACTTGTAGATGTTCCACACCAAGACGTTAAAAGAGGCCGGCAAGCCACCAGGAAACCCCTGGCGGGCAGGAACATGGCTGCAGCGATCAATGAGTTGCTCACCCGCGTTGCTATAAATGACCTCGTCGCTCGGGATCTCCAGGCACGCGGTAAGCAACAAGGCACCAGCAAGCGTTAAACCATAACGAACACAAGACATGGACTTTCTCTTCAAACATCCGGCTGCTGTGACAACCAGGCAAGTGGATCCGGGATCTGGTAGCTGTAGCCTAACACCCGCTCGACTTTGCTCCCATCGATTTGCTTGCCCACTGCGGCTCCACCACCAAAAAGTGGAGGGGGGATCTCCAGACACGCGCAGGCTTGGCGGTAAAACTCACGGCGGGATGGATGACCTGGCGCGCAGGCATTGAACACCTCGCCCCAACGCTGTTGCTGCACGAGAAGGAGCAGGATGCCGACTACATCCACCAGATGCACCAGATTCACCGGCGCACGGCCGTCATCCGTGGCTTTACCGCTCAGAAAGCGCCCGGGATGACGTCCCGGGCCAAACAAGCCTGCCGGACGCAGGATCGCCCACTGCGGGATACCCGAGGCACGAACCAACTGTTCGGCGTGCAGCATACGCTCGCCCCGAGCGGAATCGGGGCAGGGTTCTTCCCCCTCATGCCCTGCGGCAGCCGCACCGTATACCGAGGTTGAACTGATCAGGATCAACCGCTGACAACCAGCTTCGGCAAATTGCCCCAGCAGCCGTTGCAACAGCCCGAGGTAATCCTGACAGCGACTGGGTGGCAACGTCAGTATCATAGTCTCGGCACAAAGAGTCTCGGGCACAGGCTCCCCGGAGTCTCCGTTCCAGCACGTCGCACGGATGCCAGCAGCGCTTAACTGCTGGCTTTTTTCTGGCGTCGTACAACTACCGGCCACCGCAAACCCTCGCGCTTGCAGCGCCTGCGCCAACGGTAATCCCAACCATCCCAAACCAATGATACTGATCCTGTTCATCGCAACGACTCAAAAAAAAACGGCCATCTATGATGGCCGCTAAAAGTAACGAAGGAAATATCTGGATCTTAAACCAGCTATTTCCCACAGCGGGAATTAGTGAAGTGAAACCAGACTGGAATAGATACTACCGACTTTGACGACACAAAAAATTGAACCAGATCACCTTTGAAAGGGATTTCTGCAAACGGTTTCAACGACAATACAGAAAAAGGGGAGTTTCCTCCCCTTCTACAGGTGATTTAGCGTGGCAAAACAGAATCGCGAATCACCATCTCGGGCACGAACTTCAAACGAATACCCTCGACCGGCTTGTTATCCAGCATGCGTACCGCCAGTTCAGCCGCTTGTTCGCCAATTGCTTCAATCGGATACTTCACTGTGGTCAGCTTCGGCCGGATAAAACGAATATATGGAATATCATCAAAACCCACCACAGAAACAGTCTGCGGCACGGCGATATCATGTTCCATCAGGCACGAGATGCCGCCCGCTGCCATCGCATCGTTGAAACCGACAAATGCGGTAAACGGCACCTTACGCAGCAACAGCTCCTCGGCGGCGACATATCCACCCACCTCATCAGGGAAAGCGGATACCACGAGCTGTTCGTTAAACTCGATGCCCGCCTCTTCTAGGCCCTGCTTATAGCCTTCAAAACGCAAGTTGGCATCGGTAAAGTCCATATCGTCGGTGGTGATAAAGGCGATTTCCTTGTGACCCTGACTGGTCAGATGGCGCACCGCGCACAGGGTTCCTTCGCGGTTATCCAGCCAGACGCAGCGATCTTCTGCACCCGGAACCTGGCGATTGACGAATACCACGGGCGTTGGCCCATGGGCTAACTCCAACAACTCCTCATCGGACAATGCCTTGGAATGTAGAATCAGGGCATCACACTGCCGCTGCAGCAGAGCCTCGATAGCGTGCCGTTCACGCTGCTCATCGTGGTTACCGGACATAACGATGGTAAATTTGTTCGCTTTATCAATGATGCGCTCGATACCCAGCATCATCTGCGCAAAGAAAGGGCCGCCACAGAGATCGCCAACCAGCACTCCGATACAGTTGGAGCGTTTGCTCACCAGAGCCTGAGCAAAGCTGTTCGGACGGAAATTCAGCTCCTTCATTGCACTCAACACGGCTTCACGCTTTTCAGGTGCCACCTGGGCTGTGTTATTAATGACCCGAGATACGGTCGATATAGACACATTTGCCAACCGTGAAACGTCTTTGATCGTGGACATGCCCAATCCCCTCAGATGAAAACAATGAACTCGGCGCGCTGTCTAGCCGTTGTCAGCCACAGAAATCTCAGCGCAGCACATTGATATGTTTAACATTTTTGCACACTATTTCCCAGAAAATAGTGTTTTTAGTATCTCATTGTGCGCTCTTTGTCAGTTAAAAAACGCGCCCCATGCTGCAGCTTCTGTTGATAGATGGCATTAAATACCAGAACGTTCTGCACATAATTCCGGGTTTCTTTATACGGAATGTTCTCGACCCAGACGTCCATGCTCTTCCCAGCACTGAGTCGTCGCCATTGCCGCACTCGGCCGGGACCCGCATTGTACGCAGCAGCAGCCAGCACCCGGTTACCACCGTAATTATCCAGTAGCTCCTTGATATAAGCACTGCCCAGACGAATATTCACCTCCGGATCGATCAGTTGCTGCTTGCCGCCGAACGCAACGCCAAGTTTCTTGGCCATATGCGCCGCGGTGGCCGGCATGAGCTGCATCAGACCACTGGCACCCACCGGTGATTGGGCTCTGTGATAGAGGGCACTCTCCTGACGCGCCAACGCATAGAGCAGGCTCATATCGACGCCCTGCAACTTGGCAAAGCGGGAAAACACCTGGCTCATCGGCATCGGGAAGCGCAGATCCAGCGTATCCCAGGCCTTGGCCCGGATGCTGGAGAGTACCGCCAAATCATACCATTCAGCATCCAACGCCATGCTTCCCAGCTGTAGCTTCTCGGTATGCGAGACGGAATCCATCAGGAAAATCCACTCGGAACGCGCCTGATCATGCTCGTTCAGAGCCAATAACTCTCGCACTCGGGCCACGGCGCTCCAGCGCTGGGCCGCTTGGGATAAACTCAGTGCCGGAGTCAGAGGCGCCGCGTTAAAAGGCATCTTGGCTCCGACCCGATCCGCGGCCAGAAAGCCATAGTAACTACGTTCGAAGCTAGCTTGCCGGTAGAGCGCCTGGGCATGCTGTTTTTTGCCCAGAGCCTCCTCGGCACGCGCCAGCCAATAGGTCCAACGGACATCGCTACGCGCAGTCCCGGGAATACGTTGCACCCAGATCTTGACCCCGCGCCAATCAGCTTCCCATACCGCTTGCCGCAAACGCAGCTCGATCAGGGCCGGATCATGTTGACGTCGCAATACCCGATCGACCCAGTCTCGCTCCGGACCACTCTTATCCAGCAAAAACTGGCGAGCAATGCTGCCCTCGACCGCCAGCGTCTGCTCGGTGTTTAGCCCATAAGCCGATTTGGCACGGGCAAACAACGTGCGCGCATCGCGAGGCTCTTGCCGCGCCAACCGTTGTAATGTCAACGTTGCCATGGCCGCGGCATCCCCGCCTTGTCGCGCTGGGAGCAGCGTCAATAATTGTTGTGGCTGATTATAAAGTGCCAGCAAACGCTGACCATCCGCCTGCCGGGTTGAACCCTCGAGCTCACCGCTCAGATACTCGAGCATAGAGCCACTGCTGCGCCCCGGAAACACCAGCATCATCCGTTGCCAGACTTTTTCCGCGGTCATATGACCGGCCAATTTCCACTGGGTAAACAGGGCGGAACACTCACCAGGCCTGGATTCGCTGTGCATCCAGATATCATCGGCAAACTGATAGGCAACCTCCGGCTCCCCCGTCGCCCAGCGAGCCAGGTAATACTGGCACCGTAAGCCCAGACTTCTGGGCTCACCATTGGCTAACTGCAGGTAGGCGGTCCATTTTTGTTCATCCGCAAGCAATCGCAGATACCGCGCTTTTAATCGGCCAGCCAGCAATCCTTGATTATCTTGTCGCACGAAGCGCATCACCTCGTCGAGACGCGAAGAGTCGGGTCGCAGCAGCAGATCGTAGTAATCGATATACAGCGCCAGTGGATAATCACCGAGCTGGGCGCGTAAGGCGTGAGCCTCAGCGGACCGCTGGGCCCGAATGGCTGCAACCGCCTGCTGATATCGGCTTTGCTCCAGCGTCAACGCCTGTGTCGAGCCAACAAACAGAGCAGACAGGATGACACTCAGCAGGATCAGCGTAGGGAAAAAACGAAGGGTCAAAAGAGTGGTTTCCTGAAATACGGCACATAAACGTTGGCATGAGTATACCAGAGCCATCGGTGGATGTAGCCTCTCGAGTACCAGATGAGCCGACTGGTAGCTGTCACCGGTCGTTATGGCTTGTAACGCTGTATGTATCGGGCAAGTACATCGGCTGGCAGGGGTTTACTGGCTAAAAAGCCCTGAAAGAAGGTACAACCTTGCTTCTTCAAAAACTCCAGTTGTTGCCGGGTTTCAACGCCTTCGGCCGTCACGTTGAAGTTCAGATGGGACGCCATTGCCATCACCGCCTCGACAATCGCCATATTGCTGGTGTCGTGAGGGATATCCTGAATGAAGGAGCGATCAATCTTTAACTCGTCGACCGGCAGACGTTTCAGGTAGCCCAACGAAGAGTAACCGGTGCCAAAATCATCGATGGAAAACGAGATCCCGAGCTGCTTGAGCTCGCTCATTTTGCTGATCGTGTCTTCTGTATTGCCCAACACCACCGACTCGGTGATTTCCAGGTTCAGTGCCGAAGGCTCCATCCCGGTTTCTGCCAGCACCTCATGCACCTGATCGACAAAGTGAGCATGGTGAAATTGTTTGGCGCTGACATTGACCGATAGTTGCGGCAGATGCAGTCCATCCTCATGCCAACGCACAAACTGATGGCAGGCCTCGAGCAATACCCATTGGCCGATATCGATGATCAGATCCGTTTCTTCGGCGATCGGTATAAACTCGGCGGGCGACACCATGGAGCGTCCCGCTGGCTGCCAGCGAACCAGGGTCTCGGCACCAATCAGTTCTCCCGTTCCCACCATGTGCTGAGGTTGGAAGTGCAGCAGTAATTCATTATTTTTCAGCGCATACCGGAGCTGATTATGGATCAACAGTCGTCGATCGGCCTGGCGTTGCATCTCCGAATCAAACAGCCGCGTCATCCGGCGGCCGGCCGATTTGGCCTGATACATGGCGGTATCCGCCTGCTTCAGCAGATCTGCGGGCGTCTGTTCACGGGTCGGGAAGAGACTGATGCCGACACTGGCGCCGATATGCAGACTCTGCCCCCGAAAATCGTAGGGTAGAGAAATCTGCTCGATCACCTGTTCAGCCACCATGGTCGCCTGGATCTCGGCTTGTGCCGGATTGGCGGACAAGACCGGCAGCAGCAACACGAACTCATCCCCCCCCAGCCGGACCAGAAGATCATTTTGTCGCAGCAACTGATTCAGACGTGTGGAAGCCTGCTGTAACAGCCAATCGCCCGTGGCGTGACCGAGAGAGTCATTGATGGTTTTGAAATGATCCAGGTCGATAAACAACAGAGCACCGACCATATCCTTCTGCCGCGCACTCAGGAAGCTGCGCTCAACCTGCTCCATCAAATAACGTCGATTCGGCAAGCCGGTCAGATCATCGTAATACGCCAGATTCTGGATTTGCTGGGCAGCCGCTTTGCGTTCCGACATATCCTCAAAACAGATCACATAGTGGCTGATAGTGCCCCACTCATCACGCACCGGCGACCAGGTTTCCCACTGCGGATAATGGCGTCCGGTGGCATGCTGGCGATTCACCTCACCTTGCCAGCGGCCGTCACTATCAAACTGGAATGGACCGGCAATTTCCCAAGGCCAAAGCTGGAGGCCCAGTCGCTTGCCCAGCACGTAATGCATGCTGTGGCCGGTGATGTGGCAGAAGGCATGGTTGACGCGCAACACCATGAAGTCCGGATCAGTAATGATGATCCCCTCATTGGTCTCGAAGGCCACGGCGGAGAGTCGTAACTCGGCCTCGGAGCGCAAGCGCTCGAGCTCGGCAGAGGCCCGGTGAGCAATCAATTGCTGTAAGGCTGCCAGCGTCAGGATGTCGGGAAAACGTTCTTTGTTGAAAGTTAACGCCAGATGACCAATCACCTGATGTTTATTATCCCGCAAAGGCAAAGCCCAATAACCATCCACCATGGGCAAAGCGATGGGTAACTGGCTCTGGAGGGTCGAGAAATGGTGCAGCTCCGGATGTAGATAGAGCTGGGCACAGCTGGTCTCTGCCAGGGGATAACGGACAAAATTCTCCACCGCCGGCACACCGGCGCTGACCACGACGCGGACCCACTGGGTCAGCGGTGGCGACTCCAGCTCTGCCAGCCAGGCACTGCTGGCATGTAATACCCCCTGGAGCTGGCGCACCAATTCATCAAAGAACGCACGACCGGTTTTGGAGGATAAGGCATAGCTGATGCGATCCAGCTGCTGCTGGCGCAATAACAACAACTGCTCGTCATGATTTTGCGCCAGGGATTCCAGGCTCCGAGCGGCCAACTGCGCCAACTGACGCAACACAGGCGCAAAACGCAGTAACTGCGAATCACCACTTTCCTGGCGATGACAGCACAAGATCCCTTGCCAGGCTCCCGAACCACCAATTCTCGCTACCAGTAAGGTGCCCTGTTGTTCACTAGCGCCCAAACGTTGCCACAGCAACGGCTGCCCAGAGGCAGAAATGGCCGCCAAACCATCCACCAGTAACTCATGAAGCTCGGTTTGATCGGCAGGTGTCAGCACGCGCCCCATCTGCCCTGAGCCACCCAGCACATGAGTACAAACTAGATCCGTATGTTCAGGGGACGATAACCAGAGGCTGACGTGATTCGCCTCCACCATTTTTTGTGCCAGCAAGCAGAGTTGGCGATAGAAAAACCACAATTCACGCACATGGCCGGAGGGTAACGATACATCCGCCCCCATCATCCGTGAGTCAACAAACGGCTGAACCGGGGCATCAGGAGAGCTCGAGAACGTTTCCAGATAAGAAGGCAGGGAAAACTCAGGGACATCGTCAGCGACCAAATCAAGGAACTGTGTCAACTCATATCCAGAATGCAGACTCACGTAAAACCTTTGAATAAAAAAGCAGGGTTGATAGGGGCTGACGAAAGCAAAATTGGAGGCTGACGGCGAGGGCCTGTATTTAAGTTGGCAAAATATTGCCTGTGCACTATGCCAGAAACAAGCCTTTTTTATGCATTACAGCCTCAGGATCACAGAACTCATCAGACCTGGTAATTAGACCATACTTAGGTGACGGAAATCACACTTTTGTAGTCCATGAAATGAGTAATCTGGCTACGAGATAAGAACAAGAACCAAGGGGGTTCACCATGATTATCGACATTACCAGCAAAGCCATCGACGTCACCCCGGCCATTCGGGAACGCATTGAATCACGCTTTGCCAAACTGGAGCGCCTGCAGGTGCCTCTGATCACCCCCCAAGTCATCATTACCAAAGAGGGCCTTGCATTCATCATCGAAGCCAAAATCGGTATCCCCAATGGTCAATTGTTCGCTCAAGCCGAGCATGAGGATCTGTATGCGGCGGTGACGCTGCTCGGTCAAAAATTGGAACGCCAGCTCACTCGCCACTCCAGCAAGCCGGCAGCCCACCGCAGTGCCCGCTCCGGAAAAGAACAGTGTCGAGCAGGAGAGCTGACACCCGCGCTTTAATGTCCTCCCACTTTAATGTCATCCCATGGTAACCGGGCGCCACACAGGCGCCCGAATTCTATGGTCCCGCCTCCAACCACGACAACAGGCTTGCAAGCCACTGGCAATTCACGTATTGCTATACCCATCTGGTTACAGGAATAAACATCATGCTGTTGTGTGTACGATTTACTTTCGGTTGCTTCTTTTGCTTCGCTCTGACTTGAGCAGGAGGCGCTGTCGTACTCGGATCCAGACGCACGAACAGTACCAAGCCTCCCCTTCGGGAGGTTTTTTTTTGCATCCGTCAGCCGCCTGGAGCTGGTAATATGCAACGCGCAGCTTCAGCGCAACAATATCCGACCGTGACCAACAGGATATTTTGCCAGGCCCGGATCCATACGCTTAAGGGAGTAACACATGGCCACACTGGAAACCATCCGTGACGAAATTACCGCCCTGGATGGCGATTTATTGCGTCTTTTGGCCCGCAGAAAGCAGTTGAGCATCGATGTCGCACGCAGCAAGCAAGCGGATCGTCGCCCGATCCGGGATCAGATCCGAGAACAGGAGCTGCTGGAGCGGTTGATCCAGGAGGGGCGTCCCCAAGGGCTGTCGCCCCACTACATCAGCCAAATCTATCATCTGATCATCGAAGACTCAGTACTGAGCCAGCAGGCTTATATTCAGGAACAACTCAATGCCGAACAGCAAGGGACTCTGACCAGTATTGCCTTCCTCGGTCCTCGAGGCTCCTATTCCAGCCTAGCGGCCCGTAAGTATCTAAGTCGGCATACGGATCAAGTACTGGAAACCAGCTGCAGCAACTTTCAACAGGTGATTGACGAAGTCGAGTCCGGCCGGGTGCAATACGGGGTATTACCCATCGAAAACACCAGCTCGGGTAGCATCAATGAAGTCTATGATCTGATGCAGCACACCAGCTTGTCGATCGTCGGGGAACTGACCTTACCGATCGAACATTGCCTGCTTACCGCCGTTGCCACCACGCCAGAGCAGATCACCACCATCTATGCCCATCCGCAGCCGATCCAGCAGTGTTCCAATTACCTGCATGCACAGATGAGTCAGGTCCACCTGGAGTATTGTGACTCGTCGTCGGCCGCCATGGCGAAAGTCCAGGCAGAGGCCAGCCCACACGCCGCCGCATTGGGCAGTGCCGCCGGCGGTGAACTCTTCGGTCTGGAGCCTATCGCCAGCCACCTGGCCAATCAACAAGACAACATCACCCGCTTTATCGTGGTTGCACGCAAGGCGATTGAAGTAGCACCGCAGATCCCGGCCAAAACAACTCTGATCCTCTCCACCGCTCAGAAAGCCGGTTCGCTGGTCGAAGCCCTGTTGGTCTTGCGCAGCCACCGCATCAATATGACCAAACTGGAGTCGCGACCCATCCAGGGAAATCCCTGGGAAGAGATGTTTTATATCGACGTCGCCGCCAATCTGAATTCAAGCGCGATGCAAGCGGCGCTGAAAGAGCTCAATGGCATTGTCCGTGCACTCAAGGTTCTGGGTTGCTACCCCAGTGAAGATGTTCGTCCCACCACCCTGCCCGATTATCTGCTCCCCGCAGCAGACTAGTGGCCAACCAGCACCCTGGGTGACCAACAATAAGAAGGCGGCCCTCGGGCCGCCTTCTTATTGTACGGGTGGGCGATGAGGCCAGCGGACTACAGGGATTCGTGATGCCGACTATCATGGGCCTGAGCCAGCAACATCTTGCTTTCGCGCAGAAATTGCCCGGCATAATCACCAAAAAACTCTGCTGCCCGGTGGAAGGTCTGGATAAAACCGTCGCGATCCGCCGCTTCGAGCATGTTAATCGCTTCTCCCATGCGCTGATGGTAACGACGGATCATCTGCACATTACGGGGCGAGGAGAGAATGATATCGGCATACAACGCCGGATCCTGCGCGAACAAGCGCCCGACCATCGCCAGCTCCAGACGATAGATGGGTGAGCTCAAAGCCAGCAACCGTTTCAGATCCGCCTGCTCTTCACTCAGATGCACGCCATACACAAAGCTGGTGAAGTGCCGCAACGCCTGGATCAGGCTCATGGCTTCATCATGTTCTTCGGCGGTGACGCTGTGCAGGCGCACGCCCCAGATCCGCATCTGATCCAGCAACCACTGATAGGCAGCCTCGTCGCGACCGGAACAATAGACCACCACCTGCTTGGCCAGACTCGAAACATCCGGGCCAAACATCGGGTGTAACCCCAGAACCGGACCTTGATGCACGGCTAGCATGTGCGCCAACGGTTGACTCTTGACGCTGGTCAAATCCACCAGCACACAATCTGCCGGCAGCATCGCCAGTTTATCGATCACCTCGCAGGTGGTATCGATGGGCACCGCCACCACCACCATGCCCGCATCAGCCAACATTTCGTCAGCCTGAGCCCAGTCCCCCCGCTCCAGCACATCCACACGATAACCGGACAAACGAAACATGTGCACAAATAGGCGGCCTAACTGACCGGCACCGCCGATGACCACGATGGAGCGCAATGCCGGATTCACACATTTGAAGCCGGAGTCATTTTCACTGCTATAGGATTCGCGCATGACGCGTCGCAAGACATCTTCGATCAAATCAGCCGGAACGCCGCTCGCCGTCGCCTCTTCACGACGCTTGGCCAGCATGGCCGCTTCCCGATCCGGAGCATAAATCGGCAACCCATGCCGACTCTTGACCTCACCCACCTCGGCAACTAGTGCCAGACGCCGCGCCAACAAGGCAACCAGCTGCTGATCAACCCCGTCAATCTGATCCCTCAGAACGTTTAATTCTTCATTCATCGCTTCATCATCCAAAAAAAAGCTCCGGTCATGACCGGAGCTCATTATGCGGTCCAATCAGGCCGGGAGTCGAGCCTTCAACGGTTGGGCTAACTCGTCATGGCACTTGGCCAGCAGGGTTGCCGTAGTATCCCAGTCAATACAGGCGTCGGTGATCGAGACGCCGTAGGCCATCTGACTCTTGGGTTGTTCGCTGGACTGACTGCCAGCGCCGATATTGGACTCCAGCATGATGCCAAGGATGGAACTGTTCCCATCCTGGATCTGATGGATGACGTTGCTTGCTACCAGCGGCTGCAACTCATGATTCTTGCTGGAGTTGCCATGACTGCAGTCCACAACCAGGCGGGAAGCGAGCTTCGCCTTGCCCATGGCTTGCTCAGCCAGAGCCACATTGACCGAGTCATAATTCGGGTGTTTGCCACCACGCAGGATCACATGACCATCGGGATTACCCTGGGTCTGCAGCAAGGCGACCTGGCCCTGCTGATTGATGCCCATAAAGGCATGAGAGGCCGCAGCAGATTTCAGAGCATTGATAGCGGTGTCCAGATTACCATCGGTACCGTTCTTGAAACCGACCGGCATCGACAAGCCGGATGCCATCTCGCGATGGGTCTGGGATTCGGTCGTCCGGGCGCCGATGGCGGACCAGGAGAATAGATCAGCCAGATATTGCGGACTGATAGGATCCAGTGCCTCGGTCGCCAACGGCAGACGCAACTCAGCCAGCCAGGCCAGCAACTCACGCGCCTTCTGCAAACCTAACTCGATATCGAAGGTGCCATCCAGATTCGGATCGTTGATAAATCCCTTCCAACCGACCGTGGTTCTTGGTTTTTCGAAATACACCCGCATGACGATATACAGGCTGTCGGCATAACGATCATGCAATTCTTTGAGACGCAGCGCGTAATCCTTGGCCGCATCCATATCATGAATCGAGCACGGGCCACAGATCACCAGCAGGCGGTGATCCCGGCGCTGAATGATATTGGCGATGGTTTGACGCGCGTCCGCGATAAATGAGAGCGCCTCGGCCGAGACAGGAACGCGCTCCTTCAGTTCAACCGGCGTGATCAGGACTCTTTCGGATTGGATATGGACGTTATTCAGACTATCTCTGTGCATGGCAGCAACCTTGTAAACTTAGATTTACACAATTAGCGCGATTAGCTTTGGTTTGTTTTATTGACACAAATTGATTTTCGCACTAGCAATGAGCCACACCTTACCAAGCCAGCACCGATTTGCAAGCCTTGTTTCACGGCCGTAGAAATGAAAAGGCCCCGACATGCGGGGCCTTCCATCCATCAACACCAGTTATTGGTCAATCTCATCCAGATACTGATCCAGATCGCCGTCGGCACCATCCTGCGTTTGTTCAGTGGCGGAGTGACTAGCCGCAGGCCGCCCATCCTGCACCTTGGCTTCTTCATATTGCAGGTAAAAATCCTTGGCCGAGAGGTAAGGATCCAGAGCGTTATCCAATACTGCCTCCTGATCGACGACTCGCGCACGCTTGCTCAAGCCATCGACCGCCCATAAGCCGATCCGGGTCCCCCAGCCCATGCTGGCATAGGGAAAATAAAGGCCATCCACCGTATCACCAATCGCCGTGCGCATGGTGGTGGGGCCATAGACCGGAACCATAAAATAGGGTCCCTGCTCCATCGTGGCCTTGCCCAACACGGTACTCATGCTCATGGCGCGACGCTCAATGCCCATATCCTGAGCCACATCGACAAAACCCAGTAAGCCTACGGTCGAATTCAGTGCAAAACGCAACACGCTGACACCCGAGTCTTCAACCCGCCCGACCAGCAAGTTATTCACAAAATAGTTGGCTTCGTTGACGTTCTCGGTGAAATTGCCCACCCCATTGCGCACCGGCAGCGGCACCCAGGCCACATAACCATGAACCACGGGGCGTAAGGCATAACGATCCAGATAGTCGTAATTGAGTTTCCAGCTCGCTCGGTTCAAGGTTTCATAGGGGTCAATCGCACCACCCGGGCCTGACGCACTCGATGGGTTAGCAACCGCTGTACTGACTAAAGGCCACGCCAGAGTAACTGCCAGCAAATAACGACTCATGCACATCATGGCGGTTTAAATCCTTCTTGTGGTGAGCAAATCAGCTCATGATTGGGATAAATTATACCTCACGAACCCAGCGGAGTGGAGCAGGGCTTTCGGCATCCATAATGCGCTCAAGTGAAGACCGAACCCTGCACTTGAAGAAGCATGCTCATCCGTAGAAACAAAAAAACATAAAAAAACCTGACCACCGGGGAGGCATCACCCCTTCCAGCCATGCAGCGCAAATCATGGCTCCAGGCTTTGCTTCCCGCCGACAGAACAGGCTAAATTAACTGGGAATAGACCCTCATCGCCCCTACCATGGGTCGTCTGCAGCCATCAAGGGTGTAAGGAAGTCATAGTGTCTGACCTCAAGCTCAACAAAACCGAACCAACCAGGACACCATCCTATGTCGATGGCAGCTCAACACCGAGTGAGTCGGTCTCGATTCCAGTTCCGGCACAGACTAAAGTTCCCAACCAACTGGTGCGTCAATACCTGCAACAACTCAGTCAGCAGCAGGGGCAATTACCGGATCTGATGGCACAGAAGCAGCAAACCCTCTTACGCCAGTTGACCCAGTTACTCGAGAGCCAGACCTCTTCTCAGGCGCCACAGGAGGCCACAGGGTCGGCATCTACGACCACCAACGCGGCCGCAACAGCCAGCACTCATCAACCGTTGCAGCAACTACTGCAACGTCTGTTGCCCCTGCTCTCGGCGAACGATCCACTGCTCAAACAACCCCTTGCCCAACGCGGCAATGAGGTGATCCTGTTGCGGCAACTGGCTCAGTCACCGCAGTTGCTTTCGACCCTGCTGCAGCAACTTCCTCCCGCGTTACAAGAGTCTTCTGCATCCGGGCGCGCTTTGATGCAATGGTTGGTGCAATCCATCGCACTGCGGCTAGCGCCAGAGAAAATGCCGCAAAGTTTGGTCACGCAGTTGCAACAGCAGCAAGTATCCTTAACCATGGTCCAGCCCGATAAACGCTCGCTGCAAAATCTGGAACACCTCAATCGAGCCACGCTACAGTTCATCCAACAAAGCCAATCCGCAGTGAACCCGAGTAGCGAATTGACTACCCTCAACGGACGACCGAGCGCTCCGTCTGGCGAAGCAAAGACCGAAACCAGTCTGAGCTCGAAACTGCAAACCGCTAATCTACGACCAGAAATGGCGACCATAAAAGCAATTAGCGCCGAGACGTTAGGGAGCTTATCGACCTCCGATCATGCCGCTGAGGGAACTGAAACCACCTCGGACTCAAAGCCACAAACCGCTCCTGTACGACCAGAAATAGTGACTATGAA
>NZ_BAAGVN010000332.1:0-25755 GCF_054780855.1 Pseudaeromonas pectinilytica | reverse complement strand
GGAACTGGTCAGGATCGGCTGTCGAACGGCTCCAATGCCACAACGCCTGTTGAAGCTGGCTGAGTCTCGATGGTAATCAGGATATTTTTAGCGATTTTGTCATGTATCGAAATTTGAATCGCCTTCCACAAATGAATCAGACAGCCGATATATCCATATTTTCAGCAGTCGATGCCTAACGGGCCTGTTCCCACATCTTCTATGGTTTCCGCCACGGTTATTCCTTTTCTTTCATTTTTCCCAGGAGAACACCATGGCTGAGCACATCGTCATCGGGCTCGATTTCGGCAGTGATTCGGTGCGGGCTCTTGCCGTCCGTTGCCAGGATGGCGCCGAATTGGCGACCCACGTGGTCTATTACCCCCGCTGGCGGGATGGCAAGTTTTGTGACCCGATCCGCAACCAGTTTCGGCACCATCCTTTGGACTACATCGAATCCATGGAGCAGGCGGTGCGCCAGGTGGTCAGCTTGTTGGCACCCGCCCAGCGCCTGGCGATCCGCGGCATCGGCGTTGACACCACCGGCTCGACCCCGGCGCCGATCGATGCCCAGGGCAATGTGCTGGCCCTGCGTGACGAGTTCGTCAAGAATCCCAATGCCATGTTTGTGTTGTGGAAGGATCACACCGCCATCGCCGAGGCTGAGGCCATCACCGAGTTGTGTCACAGCGGCCAGTTCACCGATTACAGCCGCTACATCGGCGGTATCTACTCCTCCGAGTGGTTCTGGGCCAAGATCCTGCACGTCTCCCGCGCCGATCGCACGGTGCGCGAAGCCGCCTGTAACTGGGTCGAGTTGTGCGACTGGGTGCCAGCCCTGCTCAGTGGCACCCAGGCTCCCAGCCAGCTCAAGCGTGGTCGCTGCTCCGCCGGCCACAAGTCGTTGTGGCATCCGCAGTGGGGCGGGTTACCGGCCGCCGATTTTCTCAATGCCCTGGATCCGCTGTTGACCCAGGATCTGGATTACCCGCTGTTTACCGAGACCTGGACCGCCGATATTCCGGTGGGTCGCATCACCGCCGAATGGGCGGAGCGTCTGGGCCTGCCTCAGGATGTGATGATCGCCGGTGGCGCCTTCGACTGCCACATGGGCGCCGTAGGGGCGGGGGCCAGCCTCAATACCCTGGTCAAGGTCATCGGTACCTCCACCTGTGACATCCTGATCGCCGATCACGCCACCATAGGGCAACGCGCCATCGCCGGGATCTGCGGCCAGGTGGACGGCAGCGTGGTACCGGGCCTCATCGGTCTGGAAGCCGGGCAGTCGGCATTCGGCGACATCTATGCCTGGTATCAGCGACTGCTGAGCTGGCCGCTGGATCAGCTGACCAAGAGTTATCCCGAGCTGAAGACCGCGGTCGAGAATCACAAGCAGCAGATGCTGGGGGCCCTGACCCAATCCTGGGACAAGCAAGTGGATCTGGAACACCTGCCGGTGGTGCTGGACTGGTTCAATGGGCGTCGCACCCCCAATGCCAACCAGCGCCTGAAGGGGACCATCTCGGGGTTGAACTTAGGCTGCGATGCCCCCGATCTGTTCGGCGCCCTGATTGCGTCCACCGCCTTTGGCGCCCGTAGCATCATGGAGTGCATGACCAGTCAGGAAGTGCCGGTGGAGCAGGTGATGGCTCTGGGCGGCATCGCCCGCAAATCCCCCGTCGTCATGCAGGTGTGCGCCGATGTGATGAACCGCCCCATCCAGGTGGTGGCTTCGGATCAGTGCTGTGCCCTGGGGGCCGCCATCTTTGCCGCCGTGGCCGCCGATATCTATCCCTCCATTGCTGCCGCCCAGGCCAATATGGCAAGCCCGGTCGAGCGCACGCACCAGCCGCAAGCCGACAAGGTCGCCGCCTACGAAACCCTCTACCAGCGCTTCCTGAAATGGGGGGCGGTCGCCGAGCCGCTCTACAACGAGGGGCGTAACGCATGACTCTGCAACAGCTCAAACAGCAAGTGCTCGAGGCCAACCTCGACCTGCCCCGTTACAACCTAGTGACCTTTACCTGGGGCAATGTCAGCGGCATCGACCGGGAGCAGGGACTGGTGGTGATCAAGCCCAGTGGCGTCAGCTACGAGCACATGACGGTGGACGATCTGGTGGTGCTGGATCTGGCGGGTAACCGGGTGGCGGGGCAGCTGCGTCCCTCCTCGGATACCGCCACCCATCTGGTGCTCTACCGCCGGTATCCCGAGCTCGGCGGGGTGGTGCATACCCACTCCACTCACGCCACCGCCTGGGCCCAGGCGCGGCGGGCGATCCCCATCCAGGGCACCACTCAGGCCGATTATTTCCACGGTGATGTGCCCTGTAGCCGCCTGTTGTCCGAAGCCGAAGTGCGGGACGACTACGAGCGGCTGACCGGGGATCTCATCGTCGAGACGCTGGGGGACACGCCCCCCCTGACCATGCCGGGGATCCTGGTGGCCAACCATGGTCCCTTCAGCTGGGGAGCCGATGCCCACGCCGCGGTGCACAACGCTGTGGTGCTGGAGGAAGTCGCCCGCATGGCCTGGATCACCCATCAGCTCAATCCGCAGGCGGCCGCCTTGCCCGATTACATGCTGGAAAAACACTACCAGCGCAAACATGGAAAAAATGCCTATTACGGCCAATCCGGCGCGCACTAAAGCGCCGACTGGTCCATCAACCGCTTCATCGATGAGGAACGAATCATGGAATTTTTAAAGCAGTTAGAAGTCTGGTTTGTCGTGGGTAGCCAACATCTGTATGGCCCGGAAACCCTGAAACAGGTGGCCGATCATGCCCAGCTGATGACCCAACAGCTGAATGAGAAGGCTGGTCTGCCGCTGAAGATAGTGCTCAAACCGACCGGCACTACGCTCGATGAGATCTCGGCGATTGCCCGCGATGCCAACCACAGCAGCGCCTGCGTCGGGGTCATGGTGTGGATGCACACCTTCTCGCCAGCCAAGATGTGGATCCCGGCCCTGACCCAGCTGGGCAAGCCTCTGCTGCAATTCCACACCCAGTTCAACCGCGATCTGCCCTGGGGCGAGATCGATATGGATTTCATGAACCTGAACCAGACCGCCCACGGTGGCCGGGAGTTCGGCTTCATGGGCGCTCGTCTGCGCCTGCCGCGCACCGTGGTGGTCGGCTATTGGGAAGATCAGGGCGTACACGCCAAGATCGCCCGCTGGATGCGCATCGCCGCGGCCGTGTATGACAGCAAGCAGATGAAGGTGGCGCGCTTCGGCGACAACATGCGCAATGTGGCGGTGACCGAAGGCGACAAGGTGGAGGCCCAGATCCAGTTCGGTTATCAGGTCAACTACCATCCGGTGGGCGATCTGGTCAGCGTCATCAATGCCGTCTCGGCGGGCGAAATCAATGCCCTGCTTGAGGAGTACGAGAGCCTCTACACCCTGAGCGCGGCGGTGCAGGTGGGCGGCGCCCATCGGGAATCCCTGTTCGAAGCGGCTCGTCAGGAGCTGGGGATGAAGCGTTTTCTCGAGCAAGGCAAGTTCGGCGCCTTCACCACCACCTTTGAAGATCTGTATGGCCTGCACCAGTTGCCGGGGTTGGCTTGCCAGCGCCTGATGCAACAGGGGTATGGTTTCGGTGCCGAGGGGGATTGGAAGACCGCGGCCCTGCTGCGCACCCTCAAGGTGATGGGCCAGGGGCTGCCGGGTGGCACCTCCTTTATGGAGGATTACACCTACCATCTGGCCGAGGGCAACAACCTGGTGCTCGGTGCCCATATGCTGGAAGTCTGCCCGTCCATCGCCGCCAAGAAACCCGTGTTGGATGTGCAGCATCTGGGCATCGGCAAGAAGGCGGCGCCTGCGCGCCTGCTGTTCTCCGCACCCGCCGGCAAAGGGGTCAACGCCAGCCTCATCGACATGGGCAACCGCTTCCGTCTGGTGGTCAACAATCTGGATGTGGTGGACCTGCCCGCCGCCCTGCTGAAACTGCCGGTGGCCTGTGCCCTGTGGGAGCCGAAGCCGAATCTGGAAGTGGGCGCCGAAGCCTGGATCCTGGCCGGTGCCGCCCACCACTCGGTGTTCAGTCAGGCGCTGGATGCCGAGTACCTGCGCATCTACGCCGAGATGGCGGGGATCGAGTTCCTGCTGATCGATGAAAACACCCGCATTGCGGAGCTGAAAAAAGAGATCCAGTGGAACGAGATCTACTACAAGCTCCGTTAATCCTGACCCCCGTCCTATGACGGGGGCCTTATTGGGGCGCTGTTTTATCCCCGGTTGGTGATACCGGAGGGGAGGAAGTCGCGGGCGAACAGCAGACCGTTGGCGGCATGGATGCCGCCATCGAGCCTACATGGATGTATTCACGGCGTGTCTGTGTTCGTCGCAACTTCCGGCTCTCCAGCTCTCGGATTACAGACCAAGCAGCATCAAACGCGAATTGCGCCCCAAGTGCCGATTTTCCCTATTTGCCGCCCAGAAATGGAATGCGGCCAGGAGTTCTCATGTCCAGTTTGCTCACTCAACTGCGCGCCGTGACCACGGTTGTCGCCGATACCGGTGAATTACCGGCCATCAAGGCGTATGCCCCCGAAGATGCCACCACCAATCCCTCATTAATCCTCAAGGCTGTCACCTGCGCCGACTACGCGCCGCTGCTGGCCCAAGTCGTGGCGGCGGCCCGCGAACAGACGCCGGTGTTAGCCGAGCAGGTCATCGAGGCTGCCGATCGCCTGATCGTGACCATCGGCTGCGAGGTGCTGCAGTGCATCCCGGGGCGCATCTCCACCGAGGTGGATGCCCGTCTCTCCTTCGATACCGAAGCGACCATCGGCAAGGCCCGCAAGCTGGTTGCCCTGTATGAGGCGCAAGGGGTGCCGCGCAGCCGGGTGCTGATCAAGATTGCCGCCACCTGGGAGGGGATCCGCGCCGCCGAACAGCTCGAGCGCGAGGGGATCAACTGCAACCTCACCCTGCTGTTCAGCTTCGCCCAGGCTCGTGTCTGCGTCGAGGCCGGGGTGTTCCTGATCTCGCCGTTTGTCGGCCGGATCCTCGACTGGTACAAGGCCAAGACCGGTCAGAGCTATGACGCCGAAAGCGATCCGGGCGTGCTCTCGGTGCGGGCCATCTACCGCTACTACAAGCAGCTCGGTTATCCGACCGTGGTGATGGGAGCGAGTTTTCGCAGTGTCGAGGAGGTGCTGGCGCTGGCCGGTTGTGACCGTCTGACCATCAGCCCTGATCTGTTGCAAAAGCTGGAGGCGCAGTCCGGTGTTCTGGTACGGCAGTTGGCGGATGAGGGCGTGCAGCAGAACAAACCCGCTCCCATGGGCGAGGCTGAATTCCGCTGGCAGCACAATGAGGATGCCATGGCCACCGAAAAGCTGGCCGAAGGCATCCGCAACTTTGCCATCGATCAGGTGAAGCTTGAGCAGTTGCTGGCCACCCGGCTGGGCTGAGGTTGTTCCCGAATTCTGAACATTAATCAAGGGAGTCTTTGTGATGGGTGTGGAAGCAAAAACGTTAGCCAATGCCGTGCGCATGTTGAGTGTCGATGCGGTGCAACAAGCCAACTCCGGCCATCCCGGCGCCCCGATGGGGATGGCCGACATGGCCGAGGTGTTATGGCGTCATCATCTGCGGCACAATCCGGCGGATCCGGCCTGGATCAACCGGGATCGCTTCGTGCTCTCCAACGGTCACGGCTCCATGCTGCTCTACGCCTTGCTGCATCTGACCGGCTACGACCTGTCGCTGGCTGAGCTCAAACAGTTCCGCCAGCTGCACTCCAAGACCCCGGGCCATCCCGAGTTGGGGTATGCCCCCGGTGTCGAGACCACCACGGGGCCGCTTGGGCAGGGCATTGCCAATGCCGTCGGCATGGCGCTGGCCGAGAAGATCCTGGCGGCCCAGTTCAACCGTCCCGATCATGCCATCATCGACCACCACACCTATGTCTTTATGGGGGATGGCTGCCTGATGGAGGGGATCTCCCACGAGGTCTGCTCCCTGGCCGGGACCCTGGGGCTGGGCAAGCTCATCGCCTTCTGGGATGACAATGGCATCTCCATCGACGGCCATGTCGAAGGCTGGTTTACCGACGATACCCCGGCTCGCTTCCGGGCGTATGGCTGGCAGGTCATCGACAGCGTGAACGGTCACGACAGTGCGGCGGTGGATGCGGCGATCCTTGAGGCCAAAGCCGATCCGCTGCGCCCGACCCTGATCTGCTGCAAGACCACCATCGGCTATGGTTCGCCCAACAAATCCGGCTCCCATGACTGCCATGGTGCGCCACTGGGTAAGGACGAGGTGGCCAGGGTCCGTGAACAGCTGAACTGGCCTCATGCGCCGTTCGAGATCCCGACCGAAATCTATCAGGTGTGGGATGCCAAAGCTCAAGGCGCCGAGAGCCAAGCGCAGTGGGATGCCCAGTTCGCCGCCTATCAGGCCACTTTCCCGGCCGAGGCCGCCGAGCTGCTGCGCCGCTGCCATGGCGCGCTACCGGCTGACTGGTCGGCCAAGGCCCATGACTATATCGCCAGCCTGCAGGCTAATCCCGCCGATATCGCCAGCCGTCAGGCCAGCCAGAAGGCGCTCAACGAATATGCGCGTATCCTGCCCGAGCTGCTCGGTGGCTCGGCGGATCTGGCGCCCTCGAATCTGACCCGCCACGTTCACGCTCTGGATGTGGATGGCGATACGCCCCAGGGCAACTACCTGCACTACGGGGTTCGCGAATTCGGCATGTCAGCCATCATGAACGGCATCACCCTGCATGGCGGCTTCATCCCCTATGGCGGTACCTTCCTGATGTTTATGGAGTATGCCCGTAATGCTGTGCGGATGGCGGCACTGATGAAGCAACGCACCATCTTCGTCTACACCCATGACAGCATAGGCTTGGGCGAGGATGGCCCGACCCACCAACCGGTGGAGCAGTTGGCCAGTCTGCGGCTGACGCCGAACATGGAGACCTGGCGCCCCTGCGATCAGGTGGAGAGTGCGGTGGCCTGGAAGGCGGCCATCGAGCGGGCGGATGGCCCCAGTGCCCTCATCTTCTCCCGCCAGGCGTTGGTCCAACAGCCGAGGAGTGCGGAGCAGGTGCGCGACATCGAGCGCGGCGGCTATATCCTGCTCGACAGCCCCGGTACGCCGGAGCTCATTCTGCTGGCTACAGGTTCGGAAATGGCGCTGGCCGTAGGGGCCGCCCAGACCCTGCAAGCCGAGGGTCGAGCCGTGCGCGTGGTGGCCATGCCCTGCACCGAGCGCTTCGACCGGCAACCGGCGGATTACCAGGAGTCGGTACTGCCGAAGGGGGTACGCGCCCGGTTGGCCATCGAGGCGAGCATCGCCAGTTACTGGCAGCGCTACACCGGGCTGGATGGCGCCGTCATCGGCATGACCCGCTTTGGCGAGTCCGCCCCTGCCGATCAGCTATTCGAGTTGTTCGGCTTCACGCCGGAGCATGTGTTGCAGCAAGCGCGGTTATTGTTGGGGTGATGCTCGGATGGCATTCGTCCGGAGTGGTAAATGACAAGCGGCGCCGAGGCGCCGCTTGTTGTTGCCGAATAACTATCAGTGCAGAGCCAGTTCGGCGTCGGCTTGTGCAGAATCGAGGAAGAAGGATCCGGCCCAGGTATCGACCCGTCCGCTTGGATTGATGGTTTGACCATCTGCCTTGGATACTCCCAGGTTCCAGACTTGATAGGCGTTATACCAGCCCCAGGGCTCGGCGACCTTGGGTTGCAGCATAAACAGGTTGCCACCGGCATCGTTGATGATCCAGTTCGGCAGTCCCGCACCATCGAGTCCGCCATTGACCAGTTGGATCGGTACTTTTTTCCAGGTGCTCCAGGTATCATCCCCGGTAACCGCCGGCAGTTTGGTGACCCAGTACCAGGTGCGAGGTGTGCCATCGGCGTTGTAGCGGAAGGAGGCGGTCAGCAGTTGACCATCGTAGTCGCTAAGACCAGGCAGGTTGCTGCTGTTGATCTGATCCACGGTGACCCCTTGCTGACGCAGAGCCGCGATCTTGCCGGGTAGGTCGGTGACGTTCTGGCTACCCCACTCGGCGAAGCGATGTCCAACCCAGAAGTCATTCATTTCCTTGAAGAAGATTTTGACATCCTGGCCCAGATCATCGCTGGTAACCGTGAAGGAGGCTTCATCGCTGGTGGTCGCCGGATGGTCATCCAGATGATAGTGGTGCCAACTGGCGTGTTCCATCTCTACGGTCGGGCTGAGAACCGTCCGGACACTGGTGTAGTCATTGAACTTGTATCCATCCGGATGGGTGTCATCTTCGAGCCGAGAGTTGGTTGTTGGATCCAACAGGTAGCGGGCTCCGACTGCGGTGGTGACCAGCTGACCATCTTCTGTCTCCGTCTTGGTGCTGAATTCGTACCAGTAGCTGGACATGTCGCTCTTGTACCAGTTGTAGTCGGCGTACTCCTCGAACTGGTCATCTTGTGGATTGGCCCAGATAGGTTTGGCATAGCTTTTCTCTTCCGAGCCATCGGGGCAATTCACTAGGCCCGTTGTGGTATTGATGGTACCGTCGGCCTGCCAGTCCTGATCTTCGGTATGAGAGGTACAGCCATCATCCCGAGTCTGGTGGGTGTCTGTTTCGGCATAAGGATCGCCATTGGGTGGGATTGGGTAGTCCGGGTTGCGCTGCATGCTGTTCAGATCAAACCAGTCGGCAGGTGCCGGGTAGGGCTCTGCCGTCTCATCCTTGGGGGCCTTGTATTCGAGGAAGTGGCTGATCTGCAGCTTTTCACTCGTGGATTCGGTGAAGTGTTGCATCATGTCGATGGTTGAGGTGTCTTTGGCCTGAATGTTGGCTTTAAGGTCGCCACCATCGTGGAAGCGGCGCGGGAAGCTATTGATATATTGTGTGATGCCTTCACTGCGAGGGTCATCTTCGTCGTAAGCGACCCAATAGTCGGCACCACTGTCGCTCTCGGTGCCGAAGGCATAGGTTTCGCCGGTAAACGAGAATACCCCGTCTTTATTGACATCCTTATGCCACCAGCCCTTGCGCTCGAAGCGGCCATCGGCCTGCTTGACCTTGTGATTGGTGTATTCGTTGTAGATCAGTGGGTTGCCGTTAAGTTGCTCTATCGCGTTGGCCGTAGAATCCCAGTAATAGTTAGTGCCTTGCTCATGGATCTCCTTGTGTCCATCTAGGTAGTGGCTGACCGTGGTGGTACCGACCAATTTCAGCGTGAGTGCCTGTTTGGTGTGGTCTTCCATGTAGGTGTAAACCTTCTCCTCCTTGGTCACTTCGTCAGCTTCGCGACGTAGCGGATCCAGCGGCAGTTCATCGCTGTTGTCACCGACCTTGTCACCATCTGTGTCTTTGGTCTCGGTGGCATCATTCGGGAAGGCATCGCTGTTGTCACCGACCTTGTCACCATCGCTGTCTTTGCTCTCGGTGGCGTCGCTCGGGAAGGCGTCACTGTTGTCACCGACCTGGTCACCATCGCTGTCTTTGGTTTCGGTGGCATCATTGGGGAAGGCGTCACTGTTGTCACCGACCTTGTCACCATCGCTGTCTTTGCTCTCGGTGGCATCGTTGGGGAAGGCGTCGCTGTTGTCACCAACCTGGTCACCATCGCTGTCTTTGCTCTCGGTGGCATCATTGGGGAAGGCGTCGCTGTTGTCGCCAACTTTGTCACCATCTGTGTCTTTGGTCTCGGTGGCGTCGTTCGGGAAGGCATCCTCGCTGTCGGCTACGCCATCCCGGTCCTGATCGACGATGGGGGTGACATGACCCTGGTCATCGACGACCACGTTGATGCTATCGGGATCGGTATCTTCATCGACAGGGTTCTGTTCCAGATACTCATCGAGAGCCTGACCGAGCTCCTTGCTGTCATTGAGCAATTCTGTTGGATCCTCGGGGAGCGACTCGGGGAATTGATCCGTCAGGTTGACGGCATAGACTTGCACCTCTATGTCATTGCTGGCAATAAAATCACCCAGCACCTGTTCCGGTTGCAGCCCCAGATCGGTGGCTATGGCGGCGGCAGCGGCATCACGATCGAGAGTTGGATCCTGTTGCATCTTCTGATCGACCAGCGTGCTCAAGGGGGTTACTTCAGCCACGCCAGGTGGCGCTGAAAGGGTGAAGCTTTGGGTGATAGCCCCTCGGGTCTCGTCGACGGTCTCACCGGCAACAGCTTGCACCAGCAGACGATAACTACCCGGGTTTTCAATACCGCTGACATCTAACGTGACCTTGCCACCCTCGCCGGAACGAGCATTGGGCTCATCGCTATCCAGCAAGTTGTTGCCGTTGACATCCAGCCAGACCAGCGCGTTGCGCAGGTAGCCATCAATCGCCGTTGCCTGCAGAGTTGTTTGGGTTGACTCGTTGTGATCAGCACCACCACAGCCGGCGAGTGCGGCACTTACCGCCATCGCAATCATGCTCAGTAAATATGGGTGTTTCATATCGTGCTCCTTGTCAGATCCATTTTTTGCTTCGCTTCCTGATGGCGGCCCGGACGGCTCCTGAACGAGTTGCACCACCAATGCCCTGAAAGTTTGGAAGACGAGCACAATAAGCGTAAGGAAATGTAAGGCTAGGATGATTTTGATCAAATTTTGAACGAGTGATTTCTCTGTATTCGAGCGTCAATCAGTTCACTGACTGATCCGATTGAGATGCTATTTTTGGACATTCAATGGTGATTCTTAGTGGGCGAGGGGAGTAAAAAAGGCGCTTCTCCTTGCGGAGAAGCGCCTTTATTTTCAATGAGCTGGACGATTCATCAGAAGGCGTGAGTCCTGAGTTGAGACTTAAGGCGTGGCCTGCAAGGCTTCACTCATTCCGGTCCAGGCTGGTTTGCGTTGGAAATTGGCATCAAACAGCAGCGGCCAGTCGGGGATCTTGTAATACCAGGGCGTCCAGCTGAGGGCATCGGTCAATCCCCAGACGGTGATGCCACCGCGCAACTCGGCGGGTACCGTACTCAGGTAGGTGGTGATCACGTCGCGATAACGCTGGCGTTGTGCTTCGGCTAATTCCGGCGTCAGCGCCGTGGCGGTGTTGTTGGGGTTCATGCGGATGTCGAGTTCGGAGATGCGCACCTTCAAGCCCATGGCCACGCAGCGGCTAAACGCCTGGCGAATTTCGTTGGTACTGGGCCAGTAGCGGTCGATATGCATCTGGAAGCCGATGCCATCGATGGGAATATTGCGGGTGCGGAAATCGGTGACCATTTTTAGCACGGCATCGAGCTTCTTCGGCATGGCTTCGATGTTGTAGTCGTTGTAATAGAGGTCGGCATCCGGGTCGGCGGCACGAGCCAGGGTATAGGCTTTGGCCAGATAGTCGGGGATATGGCTCGACCAGATACTGGAACGTAGCGAGCCATCATCCAGGAAGGCCTCATTGACCACATCCCAGCTGTTAATAGAGTCGCTGTAGTGACTGACGATGGTGGTGATGTGATCCGCCAGCATGCTCTCCCAGTTGCCACTGTAGTTGCTCATCCAGCTAGGCAGGGCGTTATGCCAGACCAGGGTGTGGCCATGAATGCGCATGTTATTTTGCTGGGCAAACTGCACCAGGTAATCGCCATCGTTCCAGTGGTATTGCTGCTCTTGCGGGTGGATATATTCCGGCTTCATGACGTTTTCGGCGACCACAGAGCTGAATTCGCTGGCGGCCAGGTGACGCAGTTGGCTGGCCTGCGGGCTGTAGCGAATGCTGGATGCGGGCTCGAAACTGCCGACCCCCAATGCCACGCCAATCGGCAGGCTGGTTTGCTCCCGCAGCATGGGGCCTGAGGGCTGGGTTGGCGTGTCGGGTGTGGTATTGGTGGTTTGACTCCCTCCGCAAGCGGCTAAGCCGATGGCGGCGACGAGGCAGAGATGGGTGATCAATCTTGGCATGGGAAACCTGTTGGCAGAACGTAAGGAGCAATCGATAGAGGTCCCGCTCCTGGAGCGGGACCTCCTCACACATTAGCGGGTCAAACCACCTTCATCCAGCACGCTAGCGGTCCAGAGGAAAGGGGCGTTCCAGTTGACAGTTACTTCGTTCAGGGTCCAGGCGCCGATCTCATCCTTCCAGCAGGTCTGGCCGGTGCACTTGCCCTTCATGGTGGAAGCGACCGGATCACTGAAGTTGATGGAGTTCGGGCCACCGGAGAGCACGCCTGGCGGTACCTGCGGCGAGGCTGGATCGACCGGGTGAGCCCAGAATCTGTGGTGCGGATTCTTCAGCGCACGAGTGCCGTAGCCCGAGACATAGGATTGATCCAGCGGGTTACGTCCCAGCACATAATCCATGGCATCGGACATGGCTTGCAGGTACTTGCGCTCACCGGTGAAGTCATGGGCCAGGCCGAGGAAGATACTGCGGTTCATCAGGTTGGAGTTGGAGCCCCATGGGTACTCGATCGCCTGATACGGGATCCGATAGCCTTCTTTATCCACGCTCTGCTGATAACCATCGGCCGCGGCTATGATGGCCGCGCGCGCCTTATCCACCTCTTGTTTGCCGAGCTGGTTCGGGACCAGCGCCAGGGTGATGGTGCCGGCACTGCTGACGCCTTGCCAGTAGAGATCGCCGGTCGCGTTTTTGTCACCCTTGGGGGCATCCAGATACAAAGGCGAATCTTGCAGCGCTTGCTTGTACTCCTTCTTGCCGGTGGTGGTGAACAGCTCGGCCGCAGCCCAGTAGAACTCATCGCTCAGGTTGGTATCGTCATAGGGACCTGAGCCGACGAAGTTATCGTAGGCATAGACATCCGGGTGACGATTGGCGGCCTTCCAGGCTTTTTCTGCCGCTTTCAGGCAACGCTCGGCATAGGCCGGATCCTGGGTTTTCCAGACGCGCGCCGATTGCGCGGCGGTGGCGGCCAGGTTCAGGGTGGCGGCGGTACTGGGTTGGCTCAGATAACGCGGCTGCGGATCCTTATGGGGTGGCAGTGGCATGCCAGTCCAGGCTTCGTCCGCTACCTTGTGGAACACCATGCCGGAGGCATCGATCTCGGTCAGTTGCAGCTTATCCAGTTGTTTGGATTGATCGCCCACCGGCACTGAGGTCTTCTTGCCGTCCGGCACCTGCATGGAGAGGAAGAAATCCATCATCCAGCGCGCCTCATCCAGCAGATCGTTGTGGCCATTGGCTTGTTCCGGGATCTTCACCTTGCCATCGGCAAAGGTACTCTTGTCGCCGCCCTTCGCCAACTGCTCGCGCTCATACAGGTTCATCAGGGTCCAGACGGAAATGCCGCCATTCACTACATACTTGCCCTGATCGCCGGCATCGTACCAACCGCCGGTGACATCCAGGGAGAAGTCACAGCCCGGCCACTGATTACCCTTGGCATCCTGTTTGTTGAAGCAGGTGACCTTCTCGGGTTTGTGACCGGCAGGACGGGCCAGATCCGGGCGTTGCACGTACTTGGCCTCGATGTCGATACCGCTGCGTTGTTGGTAGAAGAAGGAGAGGGCGTCATATTTCATGCGGTGATAAATGTCATCGCCAATGCTGAACGGATGACTCTTCTCGCCCGCCACCTCGAGCACTAAACCGCTGGCCGGGGTAGTAACCTGACTGAAGTCGGCAATTTGCACCTGCTCACCGGAGGCGGCATTCAAGCCAAACGGCTGGGTTTTGCCTTCGGCGATGGTTTCGCCCTGGGCATTCAGCAGTTTCCAGGCCAGGGGCTCCTTGGCATCGCTGGCGATGGTGGCGCGCTTTTGCGCCTTGCTCAGATAGCCCACCTGGTTGACGCGCACGGCTGCGAAGTCAGATTTTTTGTGCAGGCTGGGACCGATCAGCGAGACTTCGCCGACGCAGACGGTGGTCGGTGTCTGGGTTCCCATCTGGAATTGGAGTTGGGTCTTTTCATCGGTCGCGGATGGGGTGAACTTGATATCGAAGGGTTTGGCGGTATTGCCGAGCTCGAGGTCCTGCACCATGTAGTTGGTATAGGGCGCGCCGTCATGCTGGACCAGCGCCTTCACATGTACGTTATTTTTGGCCATCGCCTTGAAGTGCAAGGCGTAGGTTTGCCCCCCGACCAGCGCAATGCCGGATTGTCCGAGGATCACATCCCAAGGATTGGCGCCCGATTCGGTGAAGGTGGCGCATCCCATCTGATTGTCGACCGCCAGGGTGGCACCTGCGGTCCACCAACCATCGGTACCGTTAAACCCGCCATTGTTCAGTAATTCGGTACTCGGGCCTGCGGTTGCCGTGCCGGAAGCTGCCCCTGTGCTGGCACCTTTGGGTGCGCAGCCATGCAACCCGATGATGCACGACAGGACTAGCGCCAGGATGCTGAGTCGAGATGTTTTCATGTGTTACCTCTTTGATAGCAGACGGAAAATTGTCGAGTCGATTTCTACGCTCTGCCCGAACGGTATCCTGTTCTGGCCTGATGATAGGCCATTCGTCAAGATGCGCCACTGGATGCCGGAAATCGATTTCATGATGCAAGAGACAACACCCAGCCCGGTAAATCAAATCTGAGTCGATGAAATGTGAAGGCGTTGGCAAATTTTCGCTGGAGTGGCGTTTTTCCCCACGGCCAAGCGACCTAATTGACATCGATTTCAGATTTTTCTGGGCATAAAAAAACCCGGGCAAGCCCGGGTCGAAACAAAGGAACTAACTCAGCATGGAACCCCGTGATTACTGGCAATAAAAACCGGGTTACATCTCACCTTGACGGGTAAATCAGGATGATTTCGGCAGTATATGGCTTTTTTTGATTCAGGAAATCGATTTCTTGTGTTGTTTTTATCTTTGTGATCCGGCTCACCATTCTCGGATTAGTGGTCGATATTTGCCCAAAGCTGTTACGGAACTGCTGGAATAGCAGGGACACTTCTGTCTACCATAACCCTCATGTTGCAATCGATTTCAGGTTTGGCTGTTCTGTTCTCTGATGCGACCAAGGTTACCCATAGGTCGACTCATGAGTGTGGACATCAGGAGTTAGTGACGAATGAAAATAAGAAATGGTCTGGCCAGGTCGGTGACCTGTCTATTGGTGGGTTGTGGCATTGCGGGTGCTGTGTCGGCGAGCGCTGTGTCGGTGAAGGGAGTGACGGATGTCCCTCATTTTGCGCAGTGGCCGCAGATCCGCAGCGCAATCGCCCAAGATAAAAATATGGAGCAAGAGATCCAGGCTTTGCTGGCGCAGATGACGCTGGAAGAGAAGGTCGGCCAGATGATCCAGCCGGACTTCCGCGAGGTGACGCCCGAGGAGATTAGCAAGTACAAGATCGGCTCTGTGCTCAATGGCGGTGGCGGCTGGCCGAATAACAACAAGCACGCCTCGGCTCAGGATTGGGCGCAGCAAGCGGATCACTATTGGCTGGCGGCCGAGGCCGGCTTCAAGGGCCGGGGCTTCCGCATTCCCTTCATGTGGGCAACCGATGCGGTGCATGGCCACAACAACGTGTTTTCGGCCACCCTGTTTCCGCACAACATAGGTCTGGGTGCGGCTCGCGATCCGAACCTGATTTTCCGTATCGGTCAGATCACGGCACGGGAAGTGGCCGCTACCGGGCTGGATTGGACCTTCGCTCCGACAGTGGCGGTGCCACGGGATGATCGCTGGGGGCGGACCTACGAGGGCTACTCCGAAGATCCGGCGATCGTCTACCACTATGCCGGTGAGATGGTGCGTGGTCTGCAGGGCTCGGCTGCCGATCTGCGTGGGCAACGGCATGTCATCTCCAACGTCAAACACTTCGTCGGGGATGGTGGCACTCAGGATGGCGTCGATCGCGGGCAGAACTTCTATTCCGAAGAGGCGCTGCGCAATCTCCATGCGGTGGGCTATTTCTCGGGTCTGGATGCCGGGGCGCAAGTGGTGATGGCCTCGTTCAATAGCTGGCACAACCCCTTGAATCGGGACGTACTGCCGGACGATGAGGTTGAATACAACGGCAAGTTGCACGGCAGTCAGTATCTGCTGACCGATGTGCTCAAAGACAAGATGGGCTTTGATGGCCTGATTGTTTCCGACTGGAACGGTCATAGCGAAATCGCGGGTTGTACCATGGGCGCCTGTCTGCCTGCGGTACTGGCCGGGGTCGATATTTTCATGGTCACGGCACGCAAGGACTGGCAAGCCTTCCGCCAGAGTTTGCTCGATGGCGTGGCCAATCATCAGATCCCGATGAGCCGGATTGATGACGCCGTGACGCGGATCCTGCGGGTCAAGATGCGGGCTGGCTTGTGGCAAAAACCGCAACCCTCGGCGCGTGAGCTGGCGGGTAAGCAGGTTGAGCTGGGAGCTGCCGAGCACAAGGCGCTGGCCCGCGAGGCGGTACGCAAGTCACTGGTGCTGCTGAAAAATGAAGACCAGATCCTGCCCTTGAGCCGCAACAGTCGGGTGCTGGTGGTGGGCAGTGCGGCCAACGATCTGGGCAAACAGGTGGGCGGCTGGAGTCTGACCTGGCAGGGCACGGAAAACCAGCGCGCTGATTTCCCTGGCGCGCAAAGCCTGCTGGATGCCATTCGCACGACGGTCGGCGCGGATCGAGTACTGACCAGTACCCAACCGGCGGATCTGCAGGCGGCCAAACCGGATGTCGCCATCCTGGTGATGGGGGAAGACCCTTACGCCGAATGGTTCGGCGATATTCCAGACAATAAGACGCTGGCTTACTCCGAGTTGAAAAACAGCTATCAAGATGACCTGCAGACCCTGAAGCAACTCAAGGCGGCTAGCATTCCTGTGGTGACTGTGTTGTTCTCCGGGCGTCCCCTGTATGTTAACGAGGAGATCAATCTCTCCTCGGCGTTCGTCGCTGCCTGGCTGCCGGGCACAGAAGGCGAGGGCATCACCGATGTGCTGTTTAAAGCGGCCAATGACAAGCCGGGCTATGACTTCCAGGGCCGCCTCTCGTTCTCCTGGCCATTCCTGAAGTGTGCCACCGCCATCAATCGCACTCCGACCAATATTCCGGGCTGGAAGCGGCCGGCGTTTGAGCAGGACTTGCAAGGCACAACCGCACCGCTGTTCCCCTATGGCTATGGTCTGAGCTACCAGCAGCCATCCCCGGTGGCGGCCCGCGTCAGCAATCTGGACCAACTGCCGCTGGATAACCGCAAGTTTGGTTGTAACGAAACCGATCCGGCCAAGCTGACGGCTGCTGGCAAGGTGCTGGAGTTGTTTGGACCCAAGGCCAGTGAGGAGCACCGCTTGCGCATGGGAGATGCCAGCAACTGGACCGGCACCGAAGTCTCAGGCAACAGCGTGACCGAGATGAAGTTCATCAAGGTGCAACCCATCGATTACCTGCGTCAGCAGGATGCGCGTGCCGTGACCTTCCTGGGGGAAAACAAACCGGGCGTGGATTCGGGCGCGACCCTGCAACTGCAGACCACCCAGGTCAAGGGGGCGGATCGTCGCAGCTACCTGAAGGCGAACAGTGAGTTGCAGGTGACGCTGCGGGTGCAACAGGCGCCACAAAGCAACATGACGCTGGGTCTGCAGTGTGGTTGGCCTTGCGGCAAATCGATAGACGTGACCTCGACCCTGCGCAAATTGCCATTGGGACAGTGGCTGACCATCAGCCTACCGTTGAGCTGTCTGAAGGATGGGATGGACTTTGCCAAGACCAACACCCCCTTCATTCTGGCGACCAATGGCCAGGCGCGTCTGGATGTGGCCACGGTACGCTGGGTGCCGGAGTCCTTGCTGCAACCGGGCAAGGATCTCAAGCAACTCGACTGTCAGGGCCAGTTAAAACCCTAACGGCTCATATCGACGTAACCACCAAGGCGCCTGCGGGCGTCTTGGTGTTTCGATGTGCAACATCTGTTGCCTGTGTAGATGGAGAAATGAGGTGATGTCGATGTCAATCGTACAACGGATCCGCTTGGGTTTTGCTCTACTCCTGCTGCTGTTACTGCTCCTCGGAGTCATCAGTTACCTGAAAACGACCACAATCCATGGTCGTTTTTTCCAAGTCACCGAACAAGCCACGCCATTGACCTTAGCCGCCAGCCGGCTGCGTGAAACCTTGATGGCGGCGGATCGGGATAGTTTGGCCCATCTGGCCAGTTGGGATGTGGCGACATTCCCGCAGTTGCGCCAGAGTTTTGCCCAGGACAAGGCGCGCTATGCGCAATATGTTCGCGAATTTTCGGCTCTGACATTAACGCCGGAGAGTCAGCAGCAGCTAGAGAGGGTGACGGATGAGGCCCCGAAGCTATTTGCTATTTCCGAGCAGTTGATGGGGCTGCATGACGAGTCTGCCGTGCAGGCACAACGTCTGTCACAGATGCGCAGTGAGCTGTTGCAGCTGGACGATCACTATCGTTCGGCCGCTGATTTGTTACTACGCTTTTCGGCCAACCAGCGATCCTTGTTGAACAAGGCTGAGCTCATCACCAGTGGCATAGCCCGGGATCTGAAGATGATCCAGCGCACCGATGCCAAGACCAATTTGCAAGAATTACAGTCGGTGTTGACCAAGGATATCGAAATGGCCAATCAGCGCTTGACGCGGGTTGCCGTGCCTGAGGATGTGAAAGCCCGATTTATCCACCATGTGCAGCGTATTCCGCTGCTGGTATTCGGTGAGCAAGGTCTGATTGCTGCCTTGACGCGTCATCAGGAGATTGACGTTCAATTACGGGCATTGCGGCAGAAGCAGGAAGCGTCGACCCGCCAGCTTGGCGTGGCATTGGACCAACTGATCGTCATCAGTAATCAGAGCATGCAAGCGGATCGGCACAGTGCGGATGTTGCGGTGCAGAGTGCTCGTTTCTGGATTGTAGCGGTCGCGATCTTTTCGCTACTGATAGCGTTCGGGATTGCCTGGAGTACGGCGCGCAGTATCCAGTTGCCGCTGGCGCGTATCAACCAGGTTCTGGCGCTGATGGCGCAGGGGGATATGACGCTGCGGGTGAACTATGCCGCCCGCAATGAGCTGGGCGAGTTGGCCCATTCGATTGATCAGTTAGCCCACCATACCAAGGCTCTCCTGGTCGAGGTCCAGACTGGCTCTGAACATCTGGTTCGCGAGACACAAAAAACTGCCGGGATCAGTGAATTGGTGATGGCTCGGGTGCAGGAGCAAAAAAATCAGACCGATCAGGTGGCTGCGGCCATCTCTGAGTTGGAATCCAGTGCCACGGAAGTCGCTCGCTCCAGCGAACATGCCCGTCAGGAAGTGGACTCGGCTAACGAGGACAGCCAGCGCGGCAGGAGTCTGGTGCTGGAAAACCGGCATGGGATTGAGCGACTGGCGGCCGGGATTGCCGAAGCCGTGGTCATCACCCACAAGCTGGAGGGATACAGCAGCAATATCGGCAATATTCTCGAGGTGATCCGCGGCATTGCCGAACAAACCAATTTGCTGGCCCTCAATGCCGCTATCGAGGCGGCCCGGGCTGGCGATGCCGGACGGGGATTTGCCGTGGTTTCCGATGAGGTCAGAGCGCTGGCGACCCGTTCCCAAGGCGCCACTCAGGAGATCCAGACCATGATCGATAACCTGCAAAACTGCAGCAGCGAAGTGGCTGCGGTGATGGTGCGCAGTCATGAGCAAACCCAGTTGAGTGTCCATCAGACCCGGGAAACCGAGAGGGCGCTGGCAGGGATCGCCTCCAAGATGGTAGCCATCAAGGAGATTGTCGATCAGGTGGCCTATGCCGCCGAAGAGCAGATTTCAGTGAGCCAGGCGGTGGCCCAGCATGTGGCCAGCATAGCGGATGTGGCATTCGAAACCGAGCAAGCATCCCGATCATCGGCGAATAGTGGTGAGGTGTTAGCGCAGCTGGCCAGCCAGCAGCAGACCCTGGTCGCACGATTCAAGCTGTAGGAGAGTATCTATGTGGAAATATGCAAACGCCTGTCTGCTAGTGTTGGGGCTGAGTTGTAGCGCAGTGGCCGAAGAGCTGGTGCTGGAAACCTGGCGCGTGGATGACGAAGTGCTGTGGAAGGAGCAGTTCCTGCCCCGTTTCCAAGCGCTGCATCCGGAGATTAGGGTTCGGCTGCAGCCGTTGCGCTCGGCGGAATACGATCAGGGCCTAAGCCAGCGGCTGGCCGACGGCAAGGCGGGGGACTTAATCACCTGCCGTCCCTATGATCAGTCGCTGCAACTGTTTCAGCAGGGCCATCTACTGGATCTGACGGATCTGGCGGGCATGGAAAACTTCCCCAGTTTTGCCAAAGCGGCCTGGCAGACCGATACCGGGGCACAGACTTTTTGTTTGCCGATTGCTTCGGTGATCCAGGGATTCTATTTCAACCTCGATATCTTCAAGGAGCTTGGGCTGACGCCACCCAAGACCCGGGACGAGTTTTTTACCGTGCTGGCGAGGGTAAAGCAGGATGGACGTTACCTGCCATTGGCTTTCGCCGCCCATGACAGCTGGGTGGTATCCGAGCTGGGATTTCAAAATATCGGTCCCAACTACTGGCACGGTGAGGATGGCCGTCTGGCGTTAGTGAATGGTCAGGCGCGGTTTACCGACCCGGCCTATGTCGAGGTGTTTCGTGAGTTATCGCGCTGGACTCCCTATATAGGACCCAACCCGGCTGAAGCCACCGAGGCCAAAGCGGTGGATGCGTTTGCGGCGGGCAAAGCGGCCATGATAGTGGCGGGCTCCTGGTCCATCGCCCAGTTCACCGGCAAGGTTAACTTTGGCGCTTTTCTTCCGCCGGTCGCCAAAGCCGGTGACTCCTGCTACTTCACCGACCATACCGATATGGGCATCGCCATCAATGCCGCCAGCCCCCACAAGGAAGCCGCCATCAAGTTGGTGGAGTGGATGGCCTCCGCCGAATTTGCGGAACGTTTTTCCAACTCGGTACCCGGCTTTTTCTCGCTGTCCAACCACTTCTTCGAGCTGAAGGATCCGGTCGCCAGCACCATGATGGGGTGGCGAGATACCTGTGACTCCACCATTCGGCTCGGGGCCCAGTTTTTATCGCGAGGGCAACCTGCGTTTACCAGCGAAATAGCCGAGGTGAGCCAAGCGGTTGTGCTCGGTCAGTTGACGCCGGAAGCGGCGGCGACACGGATCCAGCAAGGATTGTTGAACTGGTACCCGCCGCAGCAAAAGATGAGCGCCAAAGCCGAAGCATGTGCAGTGTCTGCCGTGCCGGGATCACCCAGCTCAGCCGTCGCCGTGCCGTCGGCTGGCGATTAACCCCTTCTGAACCCATTGACCGACATTCACCGGGAGAGCGTTATCGCTCCCGGTGAATGTCGCCATGCATTGGCGCTCTGCTGTCTGGGCCGGGCTTCTGGGTGTAGTTCTGACGCCGTTTCCTGGTGGCTATCACTCGGCTCTCTTGTCACCGCAGGTCGACGAATGAAAAACCGTTACTCACCGCCGCAGCACTCATTGTGAAATCGATGCCCTGATGCTCCCATGGATGATTAAATAAAAAGCTCCATACGCACCCATATTTCCATTTAATATTAAAATCCTTTTATTACATATAGATACGAGCAGGTCGCTCATTCGTGAACGATCGGTTGATGCCTCTGTAGTGATCGGAATCACAATTGATAATTTCAGATCGTGAAATCGATTTCTCAAGTTCTTCGGTCGATCTATAGTGCGTGCAACGTTAATCCAGAGGACGAATCATGAAAAAAATTATGTTGTGCTGCTCAGCCGGTATGTCGACCAGCATGCTGGTGAAAAAAATGGTGATCGAAGCCGAGAAGCGCGGTTTGGCAGCGGATATCAAGGCCTTCGGCGCGTCGGAGTTTGATGACCAGATGCCCAAGTATCAGGTGGTGCTGCTCGGGCCGCAGATCAAATACATGCAACCGGAGCTGCAGGCCAAGGCGGCCTCTCATGGCATCAAGGTGCAGCCGATCGACATGATGGATTACGGCATGCAACGGGGAGACAAGGTGCTGGATTTCGCCTTGTCCCTGATTGGTTAATGACAGCGACAAGGAAGGATAAAAAATTATGAGTTCACTATATAGCATGCTGGTGGGGCTGATTGAGCAACGCATCGGCCCATTAGCTGGAAAGCTGGGGCAGCAGCGGTATGTGCTAGCCATCCGTGATGGTTTTATTGCCGCGCTGCCCTTCATGATCGTCGGCAGTTTCATGCTGGTGTTCATCTTCCCGCCGATTTCCAATGAAACCACCTGGGGCTTCGCCCGGGCTTGGCTTGATTTTTCAACCACCTATCGCGCCGAACTCATGTTGCCCTTCAACATGAGCATGGGCTTGATGACGCTGTTTATCGCGGTTGGCGTCGCTTCGAGTCTGGCCAAGCAGTATTCGCTGGATCCGATCACCACGGGTTTGCTTTCCTTGATGTCGTTTATGCTGGTGGCGGCGCAATATAAAGATGGTGTCATCTCTACCCAATACTTCTCGGGGCAGGGGATCTTTACCGCCTTGCTCTGTGCCATCTACTCCACCGAAGTCTATGCCTGGCTCAAGCGTAACAACATCACCATCCGCCTGCCGGATCAGGTACCGACCGGGGTTGCCCGCTCGTTTGAGGTGTTGATCCCGGTGCTGGTGATCATCCTGACCCTGCATCCGTTCAACCTGCTGCTGCAGCACACCACGGGCATGATTCTGCCGGAAGCCATCATGGCCATGCTCAAGCCGCTGGTCGCCGCCTCGGACAGTCTGCCAGCGGTGATATTGGCGGTGCTGGTGTGCCAAATCCTCTGGTTTGCCGGTATCCACGGCACCATGATCGTCACCGGCATCATGAACCCGTTCTGGATGGCCAACCTGGCCACTAACCAGGCGGCCCTGGCCGCAGGCCAGGCCATTCCTCACACCTTCCTGCCGGGATTCTGGGATCACTTCCTGTTTATCGGTGGTGTCGGCTCTACCTTGCCGCTGGCGTTCTTGCTGATGCGTAGCCGTGCCGTGCATCTGCGCACCATAGGGCGCATGGGTGTGGTTCCGGGCTTCTTCAATATCAACGAGCCGATCCTGTTCGGTGCCCCCATCATCATGAACCCGGTGTTCTTCCTGCCGTTCATCCTGATCCCGGTTGTCAACGCCATTCTGGCCTGGTTTGCCGTGGATCTGGGGCTGGTGGAAAAAGTGGTGATGCTGACCGCCTGGACCACGCCAGCGCCTATCGGTGCCTCTTGGGCCACCAACTGGGCACTCAGTCCGGTCATCATGTGCTTCATCTGCATGGGCATCTCGGCACTGATGTATTACCCCTTCGTTCGGGCCTATGAGCGCACCCTGTTGCAACAAGATGCGGAGAACGCCAAGAGCGAAGAGTCCGACGCCATGAGTCCAGAGCCGAGTCAGGCTTAATCACCCCAGGCAGCGGATAGGGCTATATCCGCTGCCGGAATACCAAGAGGAAAAGAGCATGCAGTATAAATTCCCCGAAGGGTTTTGGTGGGGCAGTGCCTCTTCAGCGGCGCAATCAGAAGGCGCCGCGGCTGAAGGCGGTAAGGCGCCGACGATTTGGGATCACTGGTTTGCCACCGAACCCCATCGTTTTCACAACCAGATTGGTCCGGCGGATACCTCGACGTTTTATGAGCGTTATCAGGACGATATCGCGCTGATGGCGGAAATCGGTCACAACAGCTTCCGCACCTCGATCTCCTGGGCCCGGCTGATGCCGGATGGCAAAACCGTCAATTCCGAGGCCGTTACCTTCTATAACCAGGTGATTGATGAGTTGCTGGCCAAGGGGATCAAACCCTTTATCGGGTTGTTCCACTTTGATATGCCGATGTACTGGCAACAGCAGGGCGGCTGGGAAAATCGCGCCACGGTCGAGGCCTATGCCCAGTACGCCGAGATCTGCTTCCAGCTGTTTGGCGACCGGGTGGCTTGCTGGATGACCTTCAATGAGCCGGTGGTGGTGGTGGAGGGGGGATATCTGTATGACTTCCACTACCCGAACCAGATGGATTTCCGTCGCGCCGCTCAAGTGGCCTTCCACATGATGCTGGCCCATAGTCTGGCGGTCGTTCGCTACCGTGCGCTGAATCTGCCGGGCCAGATCGGCATCGTGCTGAACCTGACGCCCTCTTATCCGCGCTCTTCACATCCGGCGGATTTGAAAGCGTCGTTTATTGCCGATCTGTTCTTCAATCGGGCGTTTCTCGATCCGGCGGTCAAGGGCTGCTATCCCCAGGAGCTGATCGACATACTGCAAGAATATGACCAGATGCCGGTGACCCAAGCGGGTGACAAGGAGTTGCTCGCCGCTGGCAAGATTGATCTGCTCGGCATCAACTACTACCAGCCGCGACGAGTGAAAGCGCGGATGACCGCCATCCAGCCGGGTGCACCTTTCTTACCGGATTGGTTCTTTGAAAATTACGAGATGCCAGGCCGCAAGATGAATCCTTACCGCGGTTGGGAGATCTATGAGCGCGGTATCTACGACATCCTGACCAATCTGCGGGACAACTACGGAAATATCCCCAGCTATATCTCGGAAAATGGCATGGGCGTGGAAGGCGAGCACCGCTTCATTGGTGACGATGGCCAGGTGAAAGATGATTACCGCATTGATTTTATTCGCGGCCATCTGCAATGGATCCATGCTTCCATTCTCGAGGGATGTAATTGCCGTGGATATCATTTGTGGACCTTTATCGATAATTGGTCCTGGATGAACGCCTATAAAAATCGCTATGGCTTCATCAGCCTTGATTTAAATACTCAGCAGCGCACCGTCAAGAAAAGTGGCGAATGGTTTGCCGAGGTTTCACGAAATAACGGGTTTTAAGGAGAAATAGATGTTGGATCTTGAAGAAGCAGTGATGGGTATTATCGTCAACGCCGGACAATCGCGTAGCCTTTGTTTTGAAGCCTTGCGTCAAGCGCGTGCCGGTTTATTTACCGAAGCCGATGCCCTATTGGCAGAAGCCATTGAGGCCGGTAAGGCCGCCCATTCGGTGCAGACCAAACTGATTGAGGCGGATGAAGGGGAAGGTAAAACCAAGATGACGCTGGTGATGGTACATGCCCAGGATCATTTGATGACCTCTATTCTGTGCCGTGAGTTGGCTACCGAGTTAGTGGAGATTTATCGCCGTCAGGCAAACTAGTTTTTGGTTTATCGGATTGGAAGTCCACTTTGCCACCGCCCTGTCGGTGGCTTTTTTATGGCTATGTACCCGTTATGCGTTGAGAAATGCTGCTCAAATGTGACTGGAGTCTGTTCGAGCCGCAGACACGTCGTAAATACTTCCATGTAGACTCGATGGCGGCATCCCTGCCGCCAACGGTCTGCTTTTCGTCCAGACTCCACTCCTTTTCATTCCCAACAGCCAACTGAGACAGAGCCTTTTTCATGGTCTCAATATAGCCCTTAATTATTATGTTTGTCATTAGTTTCAATGGTGCTGCTGATAGTTTCAATAATATGAAATATCCATGACTCGATTTCAGTTTTGTTTTTCATTTCGAATGCTCGATATTCTCATTTTGAACTTGGTCATCATCCATTAAACACAGAGGAGTGTGGATACCATGCGAAAAATTGGAGTTATGGCGGCGGTATTGCTGGCGAGTAGTTTATATGCGACTCAAGCATCGGCATTTTGGTGGAATAATCAGGACTGGCAAGTCTCCGATGGTTGGCGCAATGGTGGCTCGGAATTTGATTGCACCTGGCGGGCAGCCAATATCTGGACCGAATCGAACATGGCTATTTTAAATGCCAAGACAGTCAGTGGTAACAAGAGTTGTGCGGAGATACGCAGCTACAACTATACCCGCCGCGGCCGTTATGAAGTCCAGATGCAAGCAGGGCGGGATCGCACTTTGTTAATGAAATTTGAACAGGCTGATCGTCTGTGATCTAATCACGCCTCCATGCAGGAGGCGCG